>JAYSYJ010000291.1:0-27825 GCA_043727675.1 Fimbriiglobus sp. | reverse complement strand
AGGGGGCGTTCGACGTGCTCGTCGGGGTGAACCTGTTGCGCGAAGGTCTCGACCTCCCCGAGGTGTCGCTGGTGGCGATCCTCGACGCCGATAAGGAGGGGTTCTTGCGCTCGGACAAGTCGCTGATCCAGACGATGGGGCGCGCGGCCCGCAACGTGAACGCGGAGGTGATCCTGTACGGCGATCGCATCACCGATTCCATGGAACGCGCCATGGGAGAAACCAACCGTCGGCGGGTGGTGCAACTGGCCTACAACGAACTGCATGGCATCACACCGGTGAGCGTGCGTTCGGCCATCACCAACTCTATCGAAGATGAAGTGGCGGCGCAGAAATTCGTTCAGGAAGCGGCCGGGGTCGCCGAGCAAGATTACGTTACGGCGGAGTACCTCGAAGAGTTGCAGAAGGAGATGTTAGAGGCCGCCGGGGGTATGGAATTCGAGCGTGCTGCTGAACTTCGAGATAAGATTGCCCGGCTGAAGGGGGAGAAAGTGGCCGCACCGCAATCGAAGAAATCCCGGGGTGGCAAAGGCCGTCGCGGAAAACCAGCAGCGGGGGCACCCGAAGGGCAACCCCGTCGCCAGCGCACCCCGCGCCCACGCGTCGATGGTGCATAATCGATACGAAAAGAAGACTCTGCCCACTCGCTTCGCAACGGTGGGCAGAGTCATGCACACTTCTGTGCGTCGCCAATCTTCGCATCACGACAGTAGCACGCTCAATCGGGCATTTTTGAAATAGCAGCTACTCTGGCGCAGAGCTTGCTTCAACAATCTTCGAGTTTGTTACTATTCGGATACTAATATTCTTCCGAGATAGGAAATCCGAATCGCCACGGCTCGCGTAACGTCTTTATCGTCTGTTTTACCTCCGGTGTGTTTTATTGTAGACGTAATCTCGATTCGTTGATTTCAATTGCTATCATTTGACCTGAATTCATTATTTCGAGTCAATGTAACTCCGGAATGATTTTTCGTGTTCTTCCGACGACTTCATTCGGAATTCGTGTTGTTTTTTCATCCATTCCATCTTAAAGGTCGTGTTCCATGAGCAAGAAATCGAATCGTTTGAAGCTGCCGAGCGACGCTGTTCGCCTCCGTCTGGAAGCCCTCGAATCGCGGGAAGTTCCCGCGACGCTCGTGGGGCTGACCACGGTGGGGAGCTTGGTGACTTTCGACAGTGCCACACCGAACACGCTCATTGGCGCACCGGTCACTATCACCGGGTTGGCCGGAGGCGAAACGCTCGTCGGAATCGACTATCGTCCATCCAACGGCATCTTGTACGGCGTCGGTAGTACGAATCGCATCTACACGCTTAATACGTCCACCGGTGTGGCGACCACGGTCGGTGCGGCCGGGGCATTCACGCTCAGTGGCACGAGTTTCGGGGTCGACTTCAATCCGATTGCAGATCGGATCCGCGTTGTCGGTAACACCGGTCAAAACCTGCGTCTGAATCCGATCGACGGTACGTTGTCTGGCACTGATACTCCTCTCGCGTACGATCCGAACGACGACACCAATCGTGGCTTTTTCGGCACGGTCGATCCCAACAATCCTCTCTCCGCAGCCAATGTACCCGCCAACGTCGTTCTCGTGGCGGCAGGTTACACAAAGTCGCTCGATCAAGTGACCAACACAATCGTCACTACCCTTTACGCTATTGATGCCTCCCAAGATCTTCTCGTCCGCGTGGGAGGGCCGAACGGGCCACCAAGTCCGAACGGTGGCCAAGTTGTCGTTGTCGGTGAACTGCGCGACTCCGGATTCAATCTCGTCCCCTTCGGCAACGTCGCCGGTTTGGACATTCAATCGGACACCGATGCCGCATTCGCGTCGAACGGGGCCACGATTTATTCAGTCGACCTCACCACCGGGACAGTGAGTTCACTCGGTCTCGTCGGCGGTGGTCTCGTGTTATCGGACTTAACAATTGCATTGCCAGCAACCGGTGCAGGTACTTTGGCTTTGGCCTCTAGCACTAACGCATTCCCGGCCAGCCGTGGGCCAGTCGCGGTGACGGTGACTCGCACCGACGGCAGCACCGGCCCTGTGACGGTCAACTTCACCACGGTCGACGGTACTGCCGTGGCCGGGGTCGACTATCTGGCATCATCGGGCACCGTCTCGTTTGCGAACGGTGAATTGTCGCGAACAATCTTCCTGCAAGTTCCAGGTGGTACGCCAACCGCTGGCTCCGCGAAAAACTTCACGTTGAATTTGAGCAGTCCGACCGGTGGGGCGGTTCTCGGTACCACACTTTCGACCGTGGTCACGATTCCCGCAGTCGCAGCGCCTGTGTCACCGACGCGATACTACGCTGTGGGTTCGAGCCTCGATGCGAGAATCAACGTCTACAACGCTGCTGGTGGTGCGTTGGCGTTCTCGTTCCGCGCATTTGAAGGCGGTTTTTCAGGTGCGGCTCATGTTGCCAGTGGCGATGTCAACGGTGATGGATTCGACGATATCATCGTCGCAGCCGGTGCCGGTGGTGGCCCACGTGTGCAGATCTTCGATGGAAAAACACTGTCGAACACCAACCAAACACAATTGGCTAGTTTCTTCGCCTACGACGCCGGGTTCACCGGTGGGTCGTCCGTTGCGACGGGTGACATCAACGGGGATGGCTTTGCCGATGTGATTCTCGGGGCGGGTCCCGGTGCTGGGCCGCACGTCCGGGTGTTGGATGGTCGCTCGATTTCGACCGCTGCTCCGGTCGAGCTGGCTAGTTTCTTCGGATTCATTCCCACCTTCGTCGGCGGGGTCAATGTTGCCAGCGGCAACCTCAACGGCGATGGCTTCGACGATGTGATCATCGGTGCGGCCGCGAATGGTGGCCCGCACGTCAAAGTGTTCGACGGGCGTTCGCTCATCGTCGGTGCCCAAACCGAACTCGCTAGCTTCTTCGCGTTCGATCCGTTGTTCCGCGGTGGTGTCACCGTCAATTCTGGAGACATCGACGGCGATGGCCGTGCCGATGTGATCGTCGGGGCCGGGCCGGGAGCGGGGCCTCATGTGAAGGTGTTCAGCGGTCGCTCGCTGGTATCCGGCACGCAAACCGAACTGGCCAGCTTCTTCGCCTTCGATTCCGATTATAACGGCGGAATCAACGTGGCCACCCGCGATATCAACCGCGATGGCTTTGCCGATGTCATCGTCGGTGCGGGCAAGGGTGGCCAGAGCCACATCTCCCAGTTCGATGGCCGGTCGTTGGCCAACGGACGCCGCAATGAGTCGGCCAGCTTCTTCGCCTTCGATTCGACGTTCAACGGTGGCGTGTTCGTCGGTTGATTCCGGGATCGCCGGATGGCGTTCCTATTCTTTCCGTTTCATTCATCGTTCGTTTTAGGAGTTCGACCATGACTGCTCGCTTTGAAGAATTCGGTGGCTACGATCGTCGGGCGTTCGTCCGGGGTGGTCTGGCGGCCGCGGCCGTGGCCACGGGTGCCGCATTGATCCCGAACAGTGCCTCGGCGGCCAACACGGATACCCTGCCAAACCTTTACCCGAGTTGGAATTCGCACCTGTTCAACTCCATTTTGGCCCACGAAGTGGCTCACGTTGATGCGGTGGTGGGCTTGATCAAACAGTTGGGTGGCACGCCACGCCCAAGCCCGGTGTTCCAGAACCTGCTCCAGCCGAATCTCATCGCTTTCGGGACGGTTTCGAAGGCACTCGAAAACACCGGGGTCGGGGCGTACCTCGGTGCAGCGCCGATAATTTTCCAACGGAACGTACTTGCGGCGGCGGGATCGATTGCCACCATTGAATCGCGGCACGCCGGTTACTTGAACGTGCTGTTCAACGACTTCCACACCACCAACATCTTCGGTGTTGAGCAGGTCTTCGAGCGACCGCTCACGATCCAAGAAGTGGTCGATGCGGCCACCCCGTTCATCAAAGGGTTGAACGGAGGCCCCGCGCTCACGTTCAGTGCGACACCGTCGCGTAACAACGATATCGCGATTCTGAACTTCGCCCTCGCACTCGAATACTTGGAACGGGATTTTTACATCCTGAACGTGGCTAAATACTACCCGGTCTGATCGCAACACGACCCAGTTTTTAACGTGCCAGGGGTGGAGTTTTACTCCACCCCTGGCTTTTTTCGTTCAACCTGTTCACCCAAAATGTGCTTGGGACTTCATTCCTGAGAGCTTGGAGAGTCTACGGCGAGTTGTTGGATTGTGGTTGTTCTGTCAAGAGATTGGGTTTTGACCAAAGTCCGGTGCGGGAAGTTGTCGATGGAACTCAGGACGCGATTCAGCGTGAAATTCCGAGAGTTCGCGGCATCCGGCACACGCCCCTCATAAGGCAGCTCCGGTCCGCTGGGGGGAAACCATGAAGCGTACAGCAACCGCGTTCATGCTGGTGGCCGGTGCGGCGGGGATCGGCGGATGCGTCGCCCCGGATGCAACCAAAAAGAATCAAATGACGATGGCGCCGGTCGCCAAGACCTCTCGTGTCCAGGCGATTCCCGGGGTGATGGGTTCCACCGGCGAACCGGTCGCCCCGGTCCGTGGAACAGCGATGTCGGCCCGGCCGGTGAGCAGCTCCATGGTCGATTCGAACGTCCGCCAAGTGGGCGATCACTCGAATCAGTACCCGCCCGAAGTGTACGGGCCACGCCAGAGCTTCGCCGGGAGCATGCTCGGTGGCGGCGGCATTCTGCCCGCCCCTGGCCAAGGCCCACCCGGTGCCGTCGCCGGTATCGGCTTCGGTGGCCCCGGCGGTGCGGGCATGGGCATGTACTCCAACATGCGAACCAGTATCCGCTTCGTCAGCCCGGCCGGCATGAAGATCGCCTTCATGGATCCGAACAAGGGCTTCAGCGAATCGGGCCGCGAGGCGCCGGTGCGCTACAACTTCCCGCAGAGCAACATCTACCGGATTCGCCTCTCGGGCATCCCGACGTTGCCGGCGACGAAGAATTACTACCCGACACTGGAAGTGTATCCGTCGACCCCGAAGACGTTGACCTTCCTGTCGCACAGCGCCGTGCCGGTCGGCTTCACGAACGAAGATTTCGAGCAAGTGAACGCCGGAAACCTCGTGGTCAAGGTGATCTACTTGCCGGATCCGCAGTTCCAAGACTTAGCGGCCGCCGAAGAGATCGTCTCGACTCGTCTGGAAGCCGGCGTCGATCCTGTGGCCGAAGCGAACCGCCGGGGCACGATCCTCGCCGTGATCCGCATCGGTAATATCGACCTCGAAGATCCGACGACCCCAGCCGTCGATGCCCCTCCCGGCGTCGGTCTGCCGATCCCACGGATGGCCCCGCCCCCGATGATGGCCCCGCAGCCCATGAAACCCAAGTCGGACGACAACAGTCCGATCAGCCTGCCGAGCATCGGGGCACCGAAAGCACCGGAGAGCTTGCCGGTGTTGACTGTGCCGAAGTTGAACCGGTAAATCTGCTCGTCAGCGAACGGGTTCCGGGCCACCCGGAACCCGTTTTTGTTTCTGCGAACTCCGATCCCCGAGCTTGGAAGCCCGATCATGAACCCGACACTCGGCTTGCTTCTTCCGATGCTGTTCGGCCAACCCGCGTTGCCGTGCGGGCCGAATGCCGGCCCCAGTGCCCCGTGCAACGCCCCAATGTACCTGCAACAGCGGCCCCTGCTCCCGCAGCAGCCGTGCCCCCCGTCTGGCCCACCCGCACCCGTGCTGGCCATGAAAGCGATTCTGCCCGAAGGAACGATCGTTTCGGCGTTGCCAGGATTGCCCGGTGCCAAGTCGTTCGCCGCCGGTTCCGTTTTCGGATTCCGCCCCGGCTACGTCTACAAACTCAAAATCGACAACATCCCCGGCCACCCCAACGAGTCGCTCTACCCAAGCCTCGAAGTGCGCGGGAGCATCGTTCCCCGGCCGGGAATGCGCTACATGGAATACACCGCCCCCCTGCACTTCTCGAAGTCCGACTTCGACCGGGCGCTCGCCGGTGGCGTGATTACCAAAGTGATTTACCTCGAAGATCCGACCAAAGCGATTCCGACCGAATCGAAGCCCGATCTGCCGATTGAAGTCGAGACGCTGGGCGAGACGGACGCGATTGATGAAGCGCTTTCAAATGGCCGCGTGGTCGCCATCCTGCGGTTGGGTGATCGCGTTCCGGATAGCCGCGAATTGGCAGCGACCAGCCTCGAAGGAACCGTGCTGCAGCCGGGCGACGCGAAACTGGGCATGCCCGCCTTCCCACCGATGGTGCCCTGCTCCGCCGTGCCATTGTTCGATCCGCTGTTGGGGCCAAAAGCACTCACGCAAGAATGTTTCGTGAACGGTGGTGACGGCAACAACCGACTCGGCGTCGGGCCGAGTGGCCGGGTGGGTGGACTCGATCCGACCGACGTGGTGGCCGAGTACACGTTCGGAAACAAACGCAAGGTCAGCACGTCGAATGTGGTCTGCATTTGCGTTCCCCGATTCGTCACTCGCCGTAGCGATAGTGTCTGCACCGGCTTCCAAGTGGTACAAGTGGCCGGCGGGACGAGCCAAGTGATCACGCGGAGTGTCTTCACGCAACGGGCCGCCGGCGAAGCATTCGTGGCCCGGGAGAAGACGTTGGGAATGATTGGCAAGGATCGCCCGAGTGCCGCGGTGGGCCTGACCATGCTCCACGCCTTCGCCAGCCGTGTCCGGCTCGAAGCGAGCTTCAGCGTCAGTGGTGTCCGCCAAATTGGTACCGTCACCGAGCCGGATGAACTGTCGAACTTCCCCGGCGATTTGACGATCACCAAGTTCCTCGACCCGGTCGGGCCGTACAAACTCGGCGATGAAATCACCATCACGATCCGGTACGCCAACAATACCCGTCAGCCGATCAAAGATTTGGTCATCAGCGATAGTTTGAGTGGTCGCCTCGAATATGTGGTCGGTTCCGCCGCCGCCGATTCGCGGGCCTCGAATGTGACCACCTCCGACAACGAAGCCGGCTCCGTCGCCATCCGCTTCGAGCTCCTCGGTACGATCCAGCCAGGAGCTAAAGGGATCGTGGTATTCAAAGCGAAGATTCGATAAGCGGTAGGCGCGTAACGCTCGACTGGGCACGAAATTCGGCCATCCGTGCTGGGAACGGAGGCCGACTCTGACACAGAACACCTTGTCCACATGGCTTAGGTTCAGTAGCTAAAGCAATGTTTGTAACCGTTCACCGTATGTTTGAAATTAGCCTGAATTGATCTTTGCCACCGTGATCGGCAAGGGCTTAAGTTCGAAATTGGCCTTCTTTACCAAGCAAAAATGGCAAACATTAACCAACTTCGGGCAATTTGATCACCGATTATCAAAAAGCGGTGAACGGTTACCGAGATTTTAGAACTCATAGATTGATCATCATTTCATATCAAAAGAATTCGATTATGCGAGTATAGCCACTAAGATTTACGCGGCGATCAATGGTGCTATTTACGGCCATTTTGTTAGTAATTGTTTGTTTTGTATATTTGGCTTGGCCATTGATGCAGAGCAAGCCAACTTTGATTCCACAGCGAATGTATGCAATCGATGTTTTCGGTAAGCCAGTTGTATTGGACAATTGGGATCCGGCTTCTTCGGCAGAGAAAATATGCCAATGGGTTTGGCGTGTTGTTACAACACAAAAACCACTTTCCAAAAGAATTAACCTGTTTTTGCCTGATAATTGGTATGTTACGATAATATTTAGTGACGGCACCGGAGAGTTATTTATGGTGAATATATCTCACAATGTAATACTGAGATTCAAAGATGGCAGTCAGTATAAATGCACTGACGACGTATTCGCTGAAAGTATATACAAAGCGATTAAAGAGTAAGGCATCCCGGAATGGTCACAAATGACGGACGCCGAATTGATTCCTTCTTTTGCAGATCTATTCACGTCAAACTTCTGAGTCTCTGCGGCGAGCCCTGTCCGTCCGTCCTTCGCCGCCTTCATGGCCTGAGAGATCTGTTGTGAAATAGGTTTTAGATTTTAATAAACAAATCGGTTCAGACCAAATTGCGGACGCGATCTCCGTAGGTCGCTTTCAAATTCTCGGGTGAGAATGCGGTCGCCATCGGGCCGCTGGCAATCTTTCGGACGTTCAAGAGCACCACTTCATCGAAGTATTCGGGCACGGTGTTCAGGTCGTGGTGCACCACTAGCACCGTACGGCCTTGGCTCCGCAGTTCGCGCAACAGATCGACGACCGCCCGTTCGGTCACGGCATCGACGCCCTGAAACGGTTCGTCCATGAAGTAAACCGGCGCCTGTTGCACCAACGCCCGCGCCAGGAAGACGCGCTGCTGTTGACCACCCGAGAGTTGGCGGATCTGCCGGTCGGAGAAGTCGAGCATCCCCACTTTTTTCAACGCTTCGGTCGTCGCTTCGTGCTGCGGTTGGCCCGGTCGGCGGAACCAACCGAGTTGGCCGTAGGTTCCCATGAGCACCACATCGAAAACCGTCGTCGGGAAGTCCCAATCGACGGAACCGCGTTGGGGGACATAAGCCACGGCTTGTTTGTTCGCCGCGTACGGTTGGCCGTGGATGAGCACCTCTCCCGAGACGGGGCGAACGAGGCCGAGCATCGCTTTCAACAGGGTTGTTTTGCCAGCGCCGTTCGGCCCGACGACGCCGACGAGTACCCCCGGTGGCACCACGAGGTCGATATCCCAAAGCGCGGGTTTCTCGCGATAGGCGACCGTGAGATCGTGGACTTCGATGGCGGGCAGCACAGGTGGGGTCACGGGGAAAGAGCCTTCACGATCACGTCGATGTTGTGGCGAACCATGCCGATATACGTACTGCCCGAAGAGCCGCTTTCGCCGAGGGCATCCGAATACAAGGCGTCGTTGTCGGCGACCAAGCGGACGTCGAATTTATACTTTTGCTTCACGGTACTCAGTACTTTTTCGAGTCCTTTACTCGGCACCGATGTTTCCGTGAACACGGCGGGCACTCGTTTTTCACCGATGATCTTGGCCAGCGTTTCCACATCTTGCGTGCCCGATTCCGCCGCCGTGCTGACTCCTTGCAAACCGTGGACCTCGAAGCCGTACGCCGCGGCGAAATAACCGAAGGCATCGTGGCTGGTCACGAGGATCCGCTTGTTCGCGGGGAGCTTGGTCGCTTTCGCCAAGACTTCCGCGTGCAAATCGTCGAGCTCCTTCAAATACGCTTCGGCGTTGGTGCGGAACTCGGCGGAGTGGGGTGGATCGAGTTCGCAAAGTTCATCGCGGATCACCTCCACGCACTTTTTCCAGAGTCGCACATCGAACCAAACGTGTGGATCGTGGATCGTTTCCAAACCCGGTTCCGCCGCACGAAGATCGGTATCCACCAGCCCGCGCGTGACCGCCACGGCTTTGCGACCTTTGGCCGGCTTTTCGAGAACATCGACCATTTTCCCTTCGAGGTGCAAGCCGCTGAACAGCACGAGCTTGGCCCCGGAGAGTTTGCCCAAATCGCTGGCACTCGGCTGATATTTGTGCGGATCGACACCCGGCCCCATCAGGCATTCGACTTTCCAATGTGACCCGGCAATCCGCTGCGTCGCATCGGCGATCATGCTCGTGGTCGTCACGATGGTCGAAGGCGCCGGCGTGCCGCAACCGCTGCCCATCAGGGAGAAAAGCGCAACGAGACCCAGCCCGAGAAACTCACGCATCGGAAAAGACCTTAACAGGAAATCAATACCCTTATATTAGGCTAACGGCACGAGTTAGGCAAAGCGAATCAATTAAAGAACACGCAAACATTCTCTGTGGTTGAGACCTGCGGTCGTACAAACGCGTAAAAGCCCAATTCATCCCGATGCTTCAAACCGAAGCGGGGCGGTAGAATGCTGCGCGTTGCATCGTAAGAATAAGTACAAAACCCTCCCGATAGTCCGACGAGGCGAGCATGGCTGAGATTTTCGATTTGGTGATCATCGGGGCTGGCCCCGGTGGATACGTTGCGGCGCTGCGAGCGGCACAACTCGGCCTCAAAGTCGCTTGTATCGAAAAACGGCCGAACAAAGCCCTCGGAGGGACGTGCCTCAACGTCGGTTGCATTCCTAGTAAAGCCCTGCTCGATTCGTCCGAAATGTACGACGTGGCTTTGCACAAATTCGCCAAGCACGGCATCAAAGTCAAAGATGTGTCGCTCGACCTCGGCGAGATGATGAATCGCAAAAACGACGTGGTGAAATCGCTCACCAGCGGCATCGGCATGCTCTTTAAGAAGAACAAAGTGACAGCGTATTACGGAGCCGGCAAACTCGCCGGGGCTAACCGCGTCGAGGTGACTGCGGCCGATGGCACGGTGATTCTGCTCGAAGCGAAGTCGATTCTGCTCGCCACGGGGAGCGAAAGCACCGAACTCCCGTTTCTCAAGTTCGACGGGCAATCGATTGTCAGCAGCACCGAAGCACTCGCCTTCGAGAGCGTACCCAAGCACCTGGTCATCGTCGGCGGGGGCTACATCGGCCTCGAAATCGGGTCCATTTGGCGACGGCTCGGCTCGGAAGTCACGGTGTTGGAGTTTCTGCCGCGCTTGCTGACGATTTGCGATGGCGAAGTGGCCACGAGCGTGCAAAAGATCCTCACGAAGCAGGGCTTCCAATTCCACCTCGAAACCAAAGTGACCGGGGCAACCGTGAAAGCCGGTATCCTCGGGGGTTCGCAAGTGATTGTGTCGGCAACCGCGAAAGATGGCACGGCAATCACCGTCACCGGCGATAAAGTCCTCGTTGCGGTGGGTCGGCGTCCGCACACGGTGGGGTTGGGCCTCGCCGAAGCGGGTGTGACCTTCGACGCCAAGAGTGGCAAAATTCCCGTGGACAAACAGTTCAAAACGAACGTGGCGACTATTTACGCCATCGGCGACTTGATCGACGGGCCGATGTTGGCCCACAAGGCGAGCGAAGAGGGCATCGCCTTCGCCGAGATGCTCGCCGGGCACAAACCGCACTTGAATTACGATTGCCTGCCGAGCGCCATTTATATTTGGCCGGAAGTGGCCAGCGTCGGCCTGACCGAAGAGCAAGTGCAGGCAACCGGCCGCGAACCGAAGACCGGTTATAAAGTCGGCAAATTCCCGTTCGTGGCCAGTGGTCGAGCCAAAGCGATGGACGACACCGAAGGGTTTGTGAAGATCATCACGGATGCCAAGACGGATCGCATCTTGGGCGTCCACATTTTGGGGCCGCGGGCATCGGATTTGATCGGCGAAGCGGTCATCGTCATGGAATACAAGGGGAGTGCCGAGGACATCGCCCGGACGATCCATGGCCACCCGTCGCTCACGGAAAGCGTCGGCGAAGCGGCCCGCGCCGCCTGGCTCGGGATGGCTTTGCATGCCTGACCTCAATTTTCGGCTCGGATCCGAGTGAATCAGCCGGGATTTCTGCTCCCGGTTGAAGTCCACACATCAGAATGACGAACGGCGCTGTTATTTCAGGGTTTTTCTGGCGCAGCGTCTTTGATGGGGTGCTAAATCAGAAGCGAGGGCGCTACGCAACGAACGGATCGACAGCTATGCAGACAGACTTGTCTCAAACGTACAAGACCGCCAAAGTGCAGAATTTGGCGATCCCGGCCACGGATGCCTGCTTGGTATTCATTTACCCCACCGGCCCGCAGATGGGGGCACGCTACGTTCTCAAAACCACCGACTCGATTATCGGCCGCACCGAAGAATGCCAAATCCGCAACAATGACGGCTCGGTCTCTCGGAATCACGCACGGGTGGAGTTCCGCGACGACGGCTTTTACGCCGTGGATCTCGGCAGCACGAACGGCACCTTCATCAACAACGTCTTGAAAAAAGAAGGTCGTCTCGAAGACGGCGACTACCTGCGCATCGGAAATTGTATTTATCGCTTTCTCGAAGGCGGAAACCTGGAAGCGGAGTATCACGAAGAAATTTACCGGCTCACGGTGCAAGATGCTCTGACGGGAGCCCACAACCGGCGTTTCCTAATGGAGTTCCTGGATCGCGAGTTGGCCCGCGCCCAACGTTTCGACCGTCCCCTCGCCTTGGCGATGTTCGATATCGATCACTTCAAAGTGATCAACGATCAGAACGGTCACCTCGCGGGCGACTTGACCCTGCGCGAACTCACCGTCATGCTGAAATCAGTCGTCCGCAAAGATGAACTGCTGGCCCGCTACGGCGGCGAAGAGTTCGCCATGGTATTACCCGAAACGAGCGCCGAAGATGCCACCACGGCCTGCGAACGGCTCCGGCATGCGGTCGAGGAGCATTGTTTCGTTTACCAGAGTGCCCGCATCCCCGTGACGGTCAGCGTCGGCGTTGCGGTGAGCACGCGCGAAACGTCCGGGCCCGACGAGCTGATTCGCCTGGCCGATGAAAAGCTGTACGAAGCGAAACGCACCGGTCGCAACCGCGTATCGTCGTGATCCGCCCTCGCCAATCCTAAAAAAGTTCCCGTGCGGCGCAGACAGTTCCCGGTGCCGTTGATATAGTTTCTTGACCATCATTCCGGATCTGCGGAATTTCGGTACGTTCCGGTCACTTGTCAGTTCGGGGGTTCGCCTTCGACAACGGTGCCCAACTCGCCCGCCGGGTCAGCTCGGTGGCGTTTGCGTTTTGATAGTACTGGTTTCGACGCGGTTTTTGAAACAGGCGGATGGCAACATGAAAGTGCGAACGAGTATTAAACGCATGTGCGATAAGTGCAAGCTCATCAAGCGGAAGGGCGTCGTACGCGTCATCTGCGAAGACCCCCGCCATAAACAACGCCAAGGCTAACCTGATCCCGGACTGGACGCACCGCTATGCCCCGTATTCAAGGCGTTGACATTCCGTCGAACAAGCCGACCCACATTTCCCTTCGTTATTTGAAGGGGATCGGGCCGACCACGTCGCTGGAACTCTGCGCGAAAGTCGGTATCGACCCGCAACGCAAAGCCGCCACGCTCACGGACGACGAAGTCGCCCGCTTGGCCATCACGATCGACCGCGATTACCTCGTCGAAGGGGGTCTGCGGCGATTCGACGGCGGCAACATTCAACGCCTCAAAGAAATCAAATCGTACCGGGGCGAGCGGCACCGCAAGAACCTGCCCTGCCGCGGTCAACGCAGCAAGACGAACGCCCGCACCCGGAAGGGCATCCGCAAGACGGTCGCCGGTAAGAAGGGCGTCAAAGACAAGTAAGCAATAGGTGCCAGTGGTCAGTGGTCAGACAATCTGGCCCTCCACCTCGCCTTGTTTTCGCTGACCACTCACCACTAACGACTGACCACTACTAACATGGCCAAGAACAAGAAGAAAAAAGCTCGCCGGAACGTTTCCAAGGGAGTCGCGCACATCCAATCGACGTTCAACAACACGATTGTGACCATCAGCGACACCAACGGCGATACTCTCTGCACCTCCTCGGGTGGGGCCGTCGGCTTCAAGGGAAGTCGGAAGAGTACCCCCTTCGCCGCCCAGCGTGCGGCCGAAGAGTGTGCCGGCAAAGCGGCGAAATTCGGTGTGAAAGAAGTCGAAGTTAAAGTCAAAGGCCCGGGCGCGGGCCGCGAATCGGCCGTGACCGCACTGCAAGCCTCCGGGTTGAACGTCAAGGCGATTGAAGACGTCACACCGTTGCCACACAACGGTTGCCGTCCACCGAAGAAGCGACGCGTCTAGCAGTGGTTGGTGATACCGTTCACCCCCACCGCCCTGGTCTCTGCGGAACGACCCTGGGGTTCGCCCGCACATCGGTATGACCACTCATAAAGACCCCATTTTCTAAGGCCCCGGCAGACGCCGGGGAAGTTCGTTTATGGCCCGTTTCACCGACCCCGTTTGTAAGCGCTGCCGCCGCGAGCAGATCAAGCTCTACCTCAAAGGCGCCCGTTGCTACACCCCGAAATGCCCGATTGACCGCGAAGCTCCGCCACCCGGTATGCACGGCACACGCCGCAGCAAGGTTTCGGAATACGGCGTCCGCCTCCGGGAGAAGCAACGCCTCAAGTTCTTCTACGGTATTCTCGAACGTCAATTCGTGCGTTACTTCGAACTCGCGGCCCGCACCTCGGCCAACACGGGCGAAGGCTTGTTGTCGCTCCTCGAACGCCGTCTCGATAACGTAGTCCACCGCCTCGGGTTTGCCCCGAGCCGTGCCGCCGCACGCTTGTTGGTGTGCCATGGTCACGTGCTGGTGAACGGTCGCAAGTGCGATATTTCGAGCATGATCTTGCGTCCGAATGACGTTGTGAAAGTGAAGACCAACGTCCGCAGCCAAAAGATGGCTCGCACCGCGTTGCAAAGCACCCCGCCGCAGATCCCAGACTTCCTCATGTTGCTCAACAACGAGGAGCCGGAAGGCAAGATGACACGCATCCCGACTCGCCAAGACGTGGATAGCCGCATCGCGGAAATCCGCGAGCAGTTGATCATTGAAATTGCCACTCGCTAATTGAAACTTGTAAAGAGTTTGAGCCGCGGTTCAATATTCTTGGTTTGATTCTGGCCCGAGTTTGCGAATCTCGGGTCGTTTTGTTTCTTTCACTCCGGTTGGCGGTTTTGGCTCGCTGTCGATGACTCCCGGATTTCGCACCCGGGTAACGACGATGCGGAAAGCCAAACTGAGCTGACCTCGAGGATGTCTCATGCGTATTCGCTGGCGTGGCCTCGAACTTCCGAACCGCGTTCAGGCCGAGCGATCGACCCTGACCGATATGTACGGCAAGTTCTACATCGAACCATTCGAGCGCGGCTTCGGGATGACCGTCGGAAATAGTATCCGCCGAATCTTGTTGTCGAGCCTCGAAGGGAGTGCTGTCACCCGTTTGAAAATTCAGGGTGTGCAGCACGAAATCAGTACGATCCCCGGAGTCGTCGAAGACGTCACCGACATCGTGTTGAACGTCAAAGCTTTGGTCGTCAAGAATTTGTCCGACCAGCCGAAGACGATTCGGATCAACGCTCATGGAACTCGCGATAAACGCGAAGTGCTCGGCGCGGATATCGAACACGACGAAACCGTTCAAATCGTCAACCCGGAACACCGTCTCGCCACGCTGACCGCCGAAGTCCCGCTCGTCATCGAAATGACGGTCGAGAACGGTCGCGGTTACCGCACGGCCGAGGAAAACAGCGGCAAAGAACGCGAGATCGGCGTGATTCCGGTCGACAGCAGCTTCTCGCCGGTCATCCGCGTGAAGTACGACATCGAAGAAACCCGCGTCGGTCAAAAGACCAACTACGACCGCCTCGTGATGGAAATCTGGACAAACGGCACCATCGCCCCGCAAATGGCCGTGGTCGAAGCCGCCAAGATTCTCCGGAAACACTTGAACGCCTTTGTTCAATACAGCGAACCCGGCCCAGAAGTGCCGCTCGATGATCCGATTGAGTTCTCGGGTTCCGCCCCGAGCATGGTCGACAACGAACTCGAGAAGAAGCTCAACATGAGCCTCGCCGAGTTGGAGTTGTCGGTGCGGGCGACGAACTGCTTGGAATCGGAAGGGATCGCCACGGTGCGTGACCTCGTGATGCGTTCGGACGAAGAGCTGCTCGAAGTCCGTAACTTCGGTGAAACCACCCTGAAAGAAGTCCAGATCAAGCTGAAAGAAAAAGGCTTGCACCTAGGCATGAAGACGAAACGATAGTCCGGAAAGATTTTTCACCGCACTGTCACGGCTCGATGTTCCTTGTGACTGTGGTGAAAAATCCTGAATCGCCAAACCCGTGTCCTTCGCCTTCCTTCAAACGGGGCGAAGTTCTCACCTGATCGGAGTTGACCATGAATCACCGTCGTCGCGGCCGCAAACTGAACCGCAACGCGAGCCATCGCCTCGCCCTCTTCCGCAACCTCAGCCGGGCACTCATCACGCACGAAAGCATTCGCACCACGGTGCCGAAGGCCAAGGAACTGCGGCCGTTCATCGAGAAGCTCATCACACTGGCGAAGAACGCCGCCGTGCTGATGGCCGCCGACCCTGTGGCCAATCGCGTCGCGGCACTGCACCTGCGTCGCCAAGCGATGGCTAAACTCGGGCCAATGCACGGCACCGGTGTCTACGACAAAGCCGGCGATCTGGTCGAGGGTGGCAACGACACCGTGTTGAAGAAACTCTTCAACGTACTCGGTGCTCGTTTCGTGGATCGTCCGGGTGGTTACACCCGCGTCTTGAAATTGACTTACCGACGTCTGGGAGATGCTGGCGAAACGGCCATCATCGAACTGATGAAAGAAGGCGAAGTGAAGACGAAGGTCAAGGGTGCCGAACCCGCTCCCGCCCCGACTCCGCTGAATTCGTAAGTCGACCGGACAAGAATCACTCTCCCGGAGCGGTCGAGCCTAGCTCGGCCGCTTTTTTCGTTCAAACGTCTTTGCGGCGGAAGCCGATGATGCCGACGACGGCACCGAGGCAAGTGACAATCATAAAACCGGCGATCACCCGGCCGACGCGGTACTCATCGAAGTTACCGCGCAGAATGATCCGCATCTGGGCGATCACATAGCTCGGCGACGGAAACGGATCGGGCAAGAATGAACAGAGTAAAATGGTGCCGTAGAGGATCATCCAAAAGACGGTGATGGCGAGCACCGTCCCATTGGCGAGTGCCCCGATGGTGACTCCCCACGCCACGACACACGCCAACGCGGCTAGCGCGATCGCCGTGGCCGCGAGGCCGCCACCGAAAGTCAAATCTGGATCGAGAAGGTAGTGGTAACCCGTGAGAATGACAGCCGAGAGCAGCGCGAAGGTGACCAGAACGACCACCGTCCGCGCGTGCCATTTCGCCAAGAAATACTGATGGCGGCTGATACCCCGGCAGAGGACTGCGTCGGCCACGGTGGCGCGTTCCGAACTGACCGCACTCACAGACAGCAACGCCACGAACGCGAGGCTGGCCACTGCGACACCCCGGAGCAAATCGCCGGTCTGCATCGACGCCGATTGAACGATCCCCGCTTCGTGATGGATACCGTATTTGTAGAGCCCGTATCCCGCCGCTGAAAGTAGCGACACCAGCACCCACAACCGGAACACCCAGCTGTGGGCGGTCTGATGCAGATCGGTCTGCAACACCGCCCAATACGGGAGCAGCCGGTTGAAGCGAATTCGGGTCGGAGTCGCGGTCGCATCCATGCTCGTGCCTTTCTTACGCCATCGTCGCCATCATCGCATCCATGCCCGCTTGCATCTCGGCTTCGTCCATGTCTTTGACGTGCGTGCCGATCGTCCACAAATGGCCCGACGGGTCGGCCACCACTCCGGTACGGTCACCGTAGAACTGGTCTTGGAGCGGTTTATCGATAGTCGCCCCGGCTGCGATGGCTCGGGCGAACGCCGCGTCACAATCGGGCACATAGAACATCAGGCCCATCGGCGATCCACCGAGCGTCAGCGGGCTTTTGTTGCCCCAATTCGGGTTTTCATCGCCGAACATAAATGTCGAATCGCCGATCTTCATTTCGGCGTGGGCGACGCCACCATCCGGCATGGTCAGTTTAACTTTGAGTTCGGCCCCGAACGCTTTCTCGTAGAAAGCGATGGCTTCTTCGCCATTGCGAACGGTCAAATACGGGGTCAACGCGTGATAACCGTCTGGAATCGACTGAACCGCCATGGCGAAGCTCCGAAAATGTGTTGTGTTCAAATAGGCACAATGAACATAACATCAACCCCGCGTCCAATCCTTTTACAAAATAATTCTGAATCCGGTCGTTAAGCGGCCTCGGCCGACTGATACAACCGGGTGAATCCGCGCTGTTCTTCTTTTTCCACCATGTCCAAATAAGCTTGTTCTGTCTGCATGCCAACGCTGCGCATGCCGACCAGCACCACTTTGTTGTCGGACATCGTCTGGAAGATCATCGCCAGCACGCCCGAATTCGGAACGTCGTCGACCAGTTTCATTTCCAGTCGGCGATGCCGGAGGGTGGCCATGCCCACTTCTTTCATCACTTTGATCTGCTGCACCGTCTTGGCAATCGATTTCTGATCGCCCTCAATATCCAATTCGTAATGGTTTTTGCGGATCCGACCCTTCAGGTCTTGCAGACTACCTTGGAAGATCAACTGCCCCTTGTTCAACACGGCGGCGTGGTTGCACACTTCGTCGACATCGGTGAGATTGTGGCTGCTCAGAATCAACGTTTTGTCGGCCGCTAACCGCTTGATGAGTTCGAGCATCGACCGGCGCGCTTCGATGTCGAGGCCGTGTGTCGGCTCGTCCCAAATGAGCAAATCGGGCTCGTTGATGAGACTGGCCGCAACGGCCAATCGCGCCGTCATTCCGGGTGTGAAATACGCAATCGGTTCCCCGGCGTGCGGCAGCAGATCGACGGCGCGAATGAGCGCGGCGAGTTTGGGTTTCCGCGAATTCGAGGGCATTCCGAAGAGCCGACCGATGTAATCCAAGTAGACGATGGGCGTCATGCCCTTAGGAAACTGGGGGTTGGTGGGGATGTAGCCAATGCGGCGACGCAACGCAGCCGCGTTCGGGGACATCCGACTGCCGAAGACTTTGGCCCACCCGGCCGTCGGTGTGTGCAACCCGAGCACCAAGCGTAGAAAGGTGGTTTTGCCGGCGCCGTTGGGGCCGAGCAGTCCCAGCACCGTCCCTGGCTCGATGGCCAGGGTGGCGTCGTTCAAAGCGATTTGGCGGTTCTGGTAGATCTTCGTCAAGTGCGACGTTTCGATCACCAGAGCCGCGACATCCGTGGCCACAGCCGATCCTCGGGCCGTCCGTCGTGTAGTTCCGCAGTATCGGCGAAATAGCGAAGGGATGGGATTGGTACAAGAGGAATAATACCCCTTTTGAGTTGTCAACCGCTGCGTCTCTGTGCGATAATGTTTATAGATGATCTCTTGAGTGTTCGTTCCCGCCCCGCGACAGTGTTCGGAGAAATCTCGTGCTCACCATTTTCGGCAAGCCGCACCGCAACGGCGGGTACTGCGATGGGGTGAACCGACGCGACTTCTTGACCATCGGTGGCACGCTGCTGGGCGGAGGCTTGATGTTGCCAAACTTGTTGGCAGCTGAAAAGCAAGCGGGGATGGGTTCGTCGCACCGGGCGGTCATCAACATTTTCTTGCCCGGTGGCCCACCGCACCTCGACATGTTCGATTTGAAGCCGGATGCCCCCGTCGAAGTCCGCGGCGAATTCAAACCGATCAAAACGAATGTGCCCGGCATAGAAATTTGCGAGCACTTCCCACTGCTGGCCAAAATGATGGACAAGTTCGCCATCATCCGCTCGCTGTCGGGTAGCAGTGGCGAACACGATGCCTACCAGTGCATGACCGGCCGGAAAAAAGAGGCCGCCAAGGCGGGGTTCTGGCCGTCGCTCGGAGGTTGGGTCTCCAAACTGCAAGGTCCAACCGACCCGGCGATCCCACCGAATCTGAGCTTGATGTACCCGACCGGCGAACCGCGTTGGGGCCAGCCGGGCGATGGTGGTTTCATCGGCCTCGCCCACGCACCATTTCAACTACTCGGCACGAAAGCGATTGGCGTGAAATCCGACAACATGACGCTCAAAGGGATCACGCTGGAGCAATTGAACGACCGGGTCGGGCTGATGAAAGGATTCGATGCGGTGGAACGCGGCCTGGACAACAGCGGCTTGATGGAAGGGATGGATTCGTACACCCGCCAAGCGATGAACATCTTGACTTCGACGAAGCTGAAGGACGCCCTCGATTTATCGAAGGAGCCGAAAGAGGTGCTGGAACGTTACGGGGTCGACGACCCGATATTCGAGCGCGACGGTGCCCCGCGGATGGTGCGAAATTTCTGCGTGGCCCGGCGTTTGGTCGAAGCGGGTGCCCGAGTGGTGACCATGAACTTCAGCCGCTGGGATTGGCACGGCCCGGACGGCAAAAACTTCGTCCAAGCCTGCAAAGACTTCCCACTGCTCGACCGAGCGCTGACTTCGCTCGTGACCGATTTACACGATCGTGGACTTGATAAAACCGTCTCCGTCGTGGTCTGGGGTGAGTTTGGCCGCACCCCACGCATCAACAAAGATGCGAGCCGCGATCACTGGCCGCAGGTGAGCTGCGCCTTGATGGCGGGCGGTGGCATGAAGACGGGCCAAGTCATCGGGGCTACCAACCGACTGGCCGAGCATGCCGTTTCCCGACCTGTGACACACCAAGAAGTGTTTGCGACGCTGTTCACAAACCTCGGGTTGAATCCTAGTGTGGATCGGGCCTTAGACACCAACGGACGACCGCATTTTTTAGTGGAAGATGGGGTTCAAGCGATCAAAGAATTGGCGTGACGGGAAGCTTCCAGCGCAGTTGTCCAAGCTTCGAGTTGGCGCTGCTTTGCGAAGTGTCGACAGTAGACCTCCCTACAATGCGTTTGCAGTGCGAGGCGTTCGGCAGGATTCTCCGCGAGCCGTTGCAATTCCAAGGCCACCGTGGCGAGGTTGTTCGCATCGACGACCCAGCCGACACGATGTTCGTTGATCCACTTTGCAATTGCGGACTGAGCCGACCCGGCGAAGAGCACGGCCCTGCCGACCGCGAGCGCCCCAAAGAATTTTGACGGTACGACTGTGCCTGTCCATTCGTCCTGCAAGCTGACCAGGTGCAGATCGCACGCCGTGAGCCGCAGTTCCAATTCCGATTCTGGGGCGAAGCCGGCGAAGCGGACGTTCGCATCCGCAGGTTCCACAGCCGCTTTCAACTCGTCCGCTCGATTTCCACGGCCCGCGAAACAGAATTCGATCCCGGTGCCCCGCAGTTGGCGGGCGAGTGCGAGGAACTCGCGGTAACTATGGGCTCGGCCGAAGCTGCCCGAATAGAGCAGGCCGAGTTTGGCAGCCGAACCAAAGAGGTTCGCTCGCACCGACGCATGGGGAGAGACCACCGCCGGCGGTTCGATGAGCGCCCACGGAGTGATGGTCGTTCGGATGCTTTGGGAACGGTATTTCGTCAACAGTTCCCCCATGCACGGCCCGAGATCGGCGATGATCGAACAACGGCGGTAGGCTTGCTTCAACAGAGCCGTCAGGGCTTTGGCGAGAATTGAATTCGGCTGAACCAACCCGTCGGCCACGGCGGCTTCGGGGTAGAGATCGAAGCACCAATGAGCGACACAGGAACTAGGTCGGAGGAGCTTCCAAGGCCATGCCACCAACACGGACAGAATCGGATCGGTGCCGATGATGACGACTTCGCCCGGTGAGCGTGGCAGGGTCAGAGCTTGCCATGTCCAGGCGGCGATCATCCAGAGCGCGTTGAGAATGCGCCCCCGGTTAGACGCCTGCGCCCAACCGGGTCGCCAGAGTCGACGGATGGTACCACCGGCCCAAGTTTCCGAAGGCGGCAATGGGGTGTCATTCTTCCAAGTCCGGTTGCACGGGAGTGCCAGGACGTCGTACCCGCGTTCGGTCAACCCAACGGCAAGATCGGAAAATTGCCGGGCACTCACGACATCGTCGGGATGGAAGAAGTGATAGAGCAGAACGATTCGCGGACGATTCACGCCAATTTCCGATTCGCTTCATACCAAGCAATTGACTCTATCAGACCCGTACGGAAGTCAGTCTTCGCTCGGAATCCGAACCGTTGCTCTGCCCGTGTGACGTCCAAACAGCGGCGCGGTTGGCCGTCGGGTTTGCTGGCGTCCCACCTCAGTTCGCCGGTGAATCGACAGAGTTCGCAGATCAACTCGGCGAGGGCCTTCACCGTGATTTCCATTCCGCTGCCGAGATTGACCGGTTCGGGGTCGTCGTAGGATTCGGTGGCGAGTGCGATTCCCTCGGCCGCATCGCGGACGAACAGGAATTCCCGTGAGGCGCTTCCCGTTCCCCAGACATCGATGTGCCGCTTGCCGGCGTCGCGGGCTTCGATCACCTTTTTGATGAGTGCGGGAATTACATGGCTGCTCGCGGGGTCGAAGTTGTCTTCTGGCCCGTACAAATTCACCGGCAGCAAAGTGATCGCGTGGGTGCCGTATTGCTGGCGATAGGCTTGCCCTTGAACCATCACCGCTTTCTTAGCGATCCCATAGGGGGCGTTGGTTTCTTCGGGGTAGCCATTCCAGAGATCGTCTTCGCGGAAGGGCACCGGGGTAAATTTTGGGTACGAACAGATGGTGCTGACGTTCACAAACTTACCGATGCCCCGCTGTCGAGCTTCTTCCAAAAGGAGTATTCCCATCACGGCATTCTCGTAAAAGTAGCGGCCGGGATTCTCGCGATTGGCTCCGATGCCACCCACGACGGCCGCGAGATGCACAATCGCATCGGGTTTGGTGTCGTCGAGGAGCTTGCGTACCAGCGTTTGTTCGGTGAGGTCGTATTGTGCCTTGCGAGGCACGATGAGTTCGGCAGGGTCACGCCGACGGATCGCCGCGCAAACGTTCCGTCCGAGGAACCCCGCCCCCCCGGTGACGAGGATGCGTTTATTTGCGAGTGTGGACATCGTTCCTTTCAAGTTCCAGTTGTCGGTTTGGTCACAAGGAATGGCCCGAGAGCGACCGCGTCGAGTTCGCTTCGTTTCAAAGTATCGAGGGCCACTTCGGGGGTGCCAACGATCGGAGAGCCGTGCAAGTTGAAGCTGGTGTTCAGCAATGCACCCACACCCGTATGCTTCCGGAATGCCCGGATGATATCGCGGTAATCGGGGTTGGAATCGTTCACCACTTGCGGGCGAATCGTTCGATCAAATGGGTGAGTCCCAGCCACGAGTCGTTCGGCACCTTCGGGAGTGGTGTCGAATGCATCGGTCATAAAGAAGGCCCACTCGGTTGTTTTCTTGATGTATCGGTCTTTGTCCTCGTCCAGAACCGACGCGGCGAACGGCATCCAGAAATCGCGCTGCTTGATGGCGAAATTCAGTTTGCGGATGGATCGCAAATCGCGGGGATCGGCCAAGATGCTACGGTTGCCCAGTGCCCGGGGGCCGATTTCTTCCCGGCCAAAGAAGCGAGCGACAATTTTCTGGTTCGCCAACAGGCCGCCGACTTCTTCCGCAGGGTTTGCCATGCGGTGATAGGGCAAGCCACTCGCTTGGGCTGCGGCTTCCATTTCCGCGTCGGTGAACTGCAATCCTAAATACATGTTCTTGGGTAAATCGAGCGTGGCCGTCGTGTGGAGTTGCGTGCAAAGTTCGAGGTAGCCAAGGATGGCCCCGCCGATCGGCGTGCCACCGTCGTCGCTGGCCGGGTAAACGAACAGTGCGTCGACTTCGGGTAACTCGCGGATCAGTTTATTCGCCTTCACATTTAAGAACGCACCCCCGGCCGCGACGACTTTACCGACTCCGGTGGCCCGAACGGCATTGCGCACCCACTCTACCATCATCTCTTCAAAGGCCAGTTGCGTGGCCGCACAGATGTTATCGAACCGGTGGTGATAGAGCTTCTTGTGGAAGTAGCCGTAAAGCCCGGTCGCGTATTTCCCCGTGTGGTTGCGGAATTTCAATCCATCGACCGTGAAAGCTCCTCGGATGGCGTCGATACTGTGCTCCGCTTGCCCGTAGGGAGCCATCCCCATGACTTTGTATTCGTGCTCGTATGGCCGCAATCCGAGGTGCGCAGTGATCGCCGAGTAGAGTCCGACCGCTGGACTATGGTATTTCGGTGTCTGTGAAATGACCTCAATGGCAGCTCCGCGACCAACACTCACGCTGGCGCAAATTCCGTCCCCCGCACCGTCTAATGTCAAAATAGTTGCCGGATCTTCCCAAGGCCGATGGAAGTGAGCCGTGGCCGCGTGGCATAGATGGTGATCGAACGTTTTAACTGGCTTCTTGGCCAAGCCGATGTCGACCAGGCAGCGGAGTAGGTCTGCCCGTTTACGAAACTTGGGCAAGAGCCACCGACCGACATTCGTCGCCCACTCCGAGCGGGCGAGTGACGTGATCGTATGCATGACGGAATACGTCGGTTTTTGCGCGAGTTTTGGTACCGAGTTGCGGATGGTGCCGACTAGAGCAATCAGGTCAACGTCTTGCGGGCTCACTCCTGTGCGGTCGAACATGGCGCGAATCGACCGCTCCGGGATCCCGGCATGATTCTTGAGGTTGACTCTTCGCTCTTCGTTGCTGACGAGGAGGACTTGTCCATCCTTCAACAAACAGGCGCCGGCATCGTGCCCGTCGTTAATACCCAAGACGATCATGCGTGGTGAATCCTCTGGCGGTTTGTGGACAGAACTTTCGAATACAAATTAGCAACATCAATACCGACTCGATCCCAACTCAGGTGCTCGGCGACATACCTTCGGCCCGCATCACCCACGATTGCCCGACGCTCGGGCTGGGTGAGCAATTGTGTCAGGGCCACGGTGATGGAATCGACATCCAAGGGCACTACAAACCCAGCATTCGCCGCCAAAACGTGGTCGCACGATTGCACCCGATCCGAGACCACGACCGGGCAACCGCGAGCCATCGCTTCGACGACCACTAACCCGAAGTTTTCTTGGTGGCTCGGCAGGACGAATCCGGCGGCACCGTCAAAAAGTCCCCAACGATTCGCAGGAGTGATCGATCCCAACAGAGCGACGCGATGTTTTAGATTGAGGCGAGCAATGGTCGCTTTGATTTCGGCTAAATACCCAGACTCACCATCGGCTCCACCCGCGATGGCGAGGAAAGCCGGTATTTTCAACCGGGCAAAGGCGGGTAGAAGAAAATCATTAACACCCTTCTTAGGATGAATTCTGGAAAGGAACAGTAGTATTGGGAGATCGTTTGCAAGAGGGCCACAAAGCCGACGGAGGATCGCGGTGTCTTGTGGAGTCGCCCACGCTTGCGGGTCGATGCCGAGTGGAATCGTGCACACCTCCGGCGGCAAGTGCAGCTGCCGCAATTCGTCCGCTTCCCCGGCACTGGTCGCATGCAACGCGGCGGCTCGCGAGATCATCCGACGATCATTCCAGCGCCAGTACATCGCTTTTTTGATTCGTCCGCGTGACCACGAATACGGTGACATCATTCCCGCTGGTCGAACAATGTACGGAACCCCGGCGCGGAATGCGGCCCGCCCAGCGGAGGAGGATACAAGCGACCAAAGCGTATGGATGTGGACAATATCGTAATCGGCAGCATGAATACGGAGCCAACGGGTCAAATCGGGAGAATATTTCAATTTTCCGTGGAATTCCCGTGCGAAGCGATGAACAGCAATTCCATGGTCGATCAAATCTCCATCGCCAATCAATGCTTCGCGGCTCGGAACCGTGGTGGCAATTTCGACTTCGATTCCTCCAATCCGGTTGAGTGCGGCACACAACGGGCCGATGGCCAGACTCGGGCCGCCTTCCACAAAAGAAATCGAGGGGATGACGTGGAGACACTTAATATTGGCACCAGTTCGTGTTCGTTCGGGCGCGTGCAACAGTTCCATTTTCAAGACAACGAATCCGGAGGGGATTGGCGTTTGGTTTTTAAGGAAGCTAAGTAAAGCCCCAAACTGCAAAGGCTGAACGGCCTGCTCCAAGCCGGATCGCCTCGGTCTTTCAAGAAATTGTTCCAGATGGCATCGAGGCCCTGTTTCTGGACAAGTCCCGATGTGGCAAGGGTCGCCAATCCTGATTCGCAGAGTTCACGGAGCGGCCCTCGCATCCATTGTCCGAGTGGTAACGAAAAGCCTTGTTTGGGCCGTTCGATAATTTCGGGTCGGAGCAGCAATCGGAAAGCTTCGCGGAGTAGATGTTTGTCTGAAGTGCCTTTCGGGATACGGATGTGCCCCGGGATGGCGTGTGCCAAGTCGAGCATCCGTCGGTCGAGCATCGGCACCCGGATCTCCAACCCGTAAGACATCCCGTTGATATCCGCATCGGGTAGTAACATATGGCCTTGATAAAAATGCGACTCGAATTGTGAGATGGCCCGAATGGAATCATCCGTGTCCGTCTCAAATCCGAACTCTGCTTCGGGTGGAAGATAATTCTGAGTCAGCCCGAGTTCTGACGGATGAAAGCCGAGCGTCACCAATTGTCGATCCGATAACACCCGTCGTCGCTGGAGATACAGTGAAAGCAAACTGCCGTCGCTCCCGGCCATGTCGGTGAGCTTCCGACGCGCATCCGCAGACCAGCCGACTGCTATTCCACCAGCAATCATTCGGCGAAGTGAGAGGGGTAGGCATTGAATTCGTCGGAACAATTTTTGGATACGGGGAACGTCGCGGAAGCTCGGATACCCACAGAACAATTCATCTCCGCCCAACCCGGACAACGCAACTTTAATCCCTTCGCGTCGAACGGCGGCAGAGATGACGGCCACATTGAGACCATCGATGGAAGGTTGATCGATCCTGCCCAGCCATGCAGTCGCCTCGCGCAATGCTTCCCCTTCGGTGATTTGTATCGCGGTGTGATGTTGTCCAAACAGGTGTGCCGTCTCCGTAGCCAGTGCGACTTCACTCGCGGTTTCGTCGCCAAAGCCGACCGTGAAGGTCCGGGCCGACGAAGTATGTCGTGCGGCCAGCCCGGCAATGATCGTGCTGTCGAGGCCGGACGATAAAAAGATGCCGACAGGGACATCGGCGACGAGATGATCTCGAACGACGCTATCGAGTGTTGTGCCGACTTCTTCAATTGCTTGCTCTAGACCGAGATCGTACCGGGGAGGTGGATAATTCCAGTGCCGTTTGGGCCGGTTGGAAACCCAAGTTCCCGTGCTGCAAGGCCGGAACTCTTGCCAGCTACCAGGGGCTAGAGCATGGATCGAATTGAATAAGGTATGGGGCTGTTGCAAAGCCCCATACGCGAGGAACCCGGCGACCGCTTGGAGGTTGATCTCCTGGGGGATGAACCCGGTGGCATGGAGTGCCCGAACTTCACTCGCAAAGAGTAGTGAACCATCGAACTCGGCAATGAAGAGAGGTTTTATCCCCGCAGGATCTCGGGCGAGGAGAAGACGCTGTCGGCGTTGGTCGAAAAAGGCGAATGCAAACATCCCTTCGAGTTTGGGAAGTGCGTCCGATCCCCAAAGGGTGAGCGCCCGCAATAAGACTTCCGTATCGGATTGACTGGTGAATCGTTCCCCGGCCGCTTCCAGCTCGATTCGCAGCCGGCGGAAGTTGTAAATCTCGCCGTTGAAAATCAGCAGGTCGCCCGTGTCCGGGTGAACCATGGGTTGATGGCCCGCCGGTGAAAGATCAAGAATCGCCAGCCGCCGAAATCCTAAGCCGAGGTGAAGAGACCCCATCCGCCGGTATTCCAAACCGGAGTCATCAGGCCCTCGATGGGTCTGCGCTTCGACCATCGGCGACAACGCCCTGCGCACCGTCGACTCGACTGGGGAAAGAATCCCGGCAATACCGCACATTTTTAGACTGCGAGCCTCGGAGCCATTAACGGTTATTGAATTTCACTCACCGACCCACCCCCGCACGATGGTGAGAAATCGATCGCGGAATGCAGAAAAGCGAAAATGTTCATTCCAGCGTGCCACGCCATTCGCACCCAAACGAGCCGCTAGCACTGGATCGCGAAAGAGCCGGATGATGCGCTCGGTCAATTCGTCCGGGCGATCAAGATCGATGTTGTATCCGGTCACGCCGTTGATATTCACTTCCTCGGCGGCATCGTGGATCGAACCGATGACGGGCAGTCCGTATCGCATCGCTTCAATGTAGACCAAACCGAATCCTTCGCCACGGCTCGGCATCGCGAAGACCGTCGCCTTCCGCCAATACGCGTCGATGCGATCTTCAGGTACGAACCCGGCGAATTCCACCTGTTGATCAGTCAATCCCATTTCACCGGCGATCTTGCGAAACTCGGCTGCGCTGGGGCCACTGCCAACAATGGTGAGGAAGGCATCGGGCACCAGAGCGAGCACGTTCGGCCAACAACGGATCAATTCTTCGTGACCCTTATATCGGTCGAGTCGGGCTAAAATGAGCACGTTCGGACGTGCTGCTGGGGCCAACGGGGCTGGAG
>JAYSYJ010000290.1:0-27871 GCA_043727675.1 Fimbriiglobus sp. | reverse complement strand
CTCGGCGATGTGGTTGGCGGTGACCGGTTCACTGGCTTCCAAATCGGCGATGGTGCGGGCGACGCGCAAAATCCTGTCGTGGGCCCGGGCCGATAATCCCAAATCATCCATTGCCGCGCTCAATAGCCCCCGGCCCTCGGCGTCCGGTTCCGAGAACTTCCGCAACTGTTTCACACTCATCCGCGCATTCACTACGATTCCGCCGAAGCGAGCGGCTTGCACGGCACGGGCCGAATCGACCTGCGCCCGCATATCCGCGCTGCTGGTACCGTCGGTGGTTTTGGCCAGCTCGTGGTACGGCACCGACGGTACTTCGATGTGCATATCGATGCGGTCGAGCAGTGGCCCGCTGATCCGGGCGAGGTACTTTTCGACGCCCATTGGCGAACAAGAACAGGGCCGCTTGGCGTCGCCCAAATAGCCACACGGGCAAGGGTTCATCGACGCGCACAGCACGAAATCGGCGGGGAACGTCGCCGTGTGCGCGGCCCGGCTAATGGTCACGCGGCCCTCTTCGAGGGGCTGTCGCAAACATTCCAAACTGCGGCGGTTGAACTCGGGGAGTTCGTCGAGGAAGAGAACGCCGAAGTGGGCGAGGCTAATTTCCCCCGGTGTCGGAGTGCTGCCGCCACCGACCATGCCGGCGTCGGAAATCGTGTGGTGCGGGCTGCGGAAAGGCCGGGTTGTCATCAGGGAATCGCCTGGCGACAGTCGGCCCACCGCCGAGTAAATGCGGGTCGTTTCCAAGCTCTCGTTCGGCGACAACGGCGGCAGAATTGTCGGCAATCGGCGGGCGAGCATCGTCTTACCGGAGCCGGGCGAACCGAGCATCAGCACGTTGTGCCCACCGGCGGCGGCCACGACCAAAGCCCGCTTGGCGAACTCTTGGCCACGCACGTCGGCAAAGTCCACATCGTAACGGTTCATCCTCGTGGCGATATCTTCAATCGGCGGCGACACCGGGTCGACATCCATCGCCCCGGAGATAATCCCGACGGCTTCGGAAAGGGACGTGACGCCGTACACCTCGACCTCGGCGACCACGGCCGCTTCCCGGGCGTTCGCCATCGGCACGATCAACTTCTTCACCCCTTGATCGCGGGCCGCCATCGCCGTTGAAAGTGCACCCCGTACCGGACGGATGGAGCCGTCCAGACTGAGTTCCCCGATGCTCGCGAAGTCGCGCAATTGCTCCGGGGTGAGCTGACGCGTGGCCACGAGGATGCCGAGGGCAATCGGCAAATCAAACGCCCCGGCATCCTTCTTTAAGTCTGCGGGGGCGAGGTTTATGATCGTACGGCCTGTCGGGCGGGCGTAACCGAGGTTGGCGAGCGCCCGTTCGATGCGGTGGATACTCTCGCGCACGGCGAGTTCGGGCAGACCGACCAGAATGATTTTGGCCGTGCCCGGATTGGCGTCCACCTCAACATCCACCGGAACCGCGTCGATCCCCAGAAGGGCGTACGTCCGCAGTTTGGCCAGCATGAAATGAACTCTATGGGATAGACCCGTGGCCAAGAAAGCTCGAGTCTACCCACGGCTGGCGACATCCGCTCTCCGGTGTTTGATCAAACACTCCAGTCCACGATATCGTTCTGGCTGACTTCGGAAAGAGAATGCGGTGATTTACTCGTCGCGGCGCTCGATTTCCGGTGGTTTCGGGTTCTTGATTCGTTTGAGGATCACCCGGATGCCGTTGGCGATCAACGGGAGTGAGATCACCAAGCAACACATGTTGCAAGCGCCGGGCGGGAGGTAGTATTCCGCTCTATTCGTCGCGGAGTTTTTCTCGTCTTTCTCGAATAGGCTCCCTTCGAACCAGCCGTCCATTTTGACCCAGCAGATCACGAAGACGACTATCACAATGATGATCACGAAGGCCCAGAGGATCGCGGGCAACCAGTGCTTGAAGTAGTCGCCTTGCGTCTGTTCGTAAATCTTCTTGCTCGCGTGGCGGCGGCGGACGATGAGATCGAACCCGCAGTTCAAACAGACTTTGGTGTCGGGTGGATCGAGCTCTTTCGCGCAGAGCGGGCACCGGGCCTCTTCACCTTCGATGACGACACCGAACGGTTTGGGATTGTCCTCGTCATCGTCGTCGTCTTTGGCGAATCCGAGCAGTCCATCGGCGAGCGGAGCGGCTTCGACCTTGGGTGCCGGAGGTTTGGCTTTGGCGACGGCGGGCTTGGCGGCAGTCGGCTTGGCCACGGTCGGTTTCGCGACGACGGGTTTCGCGATGGCGGGCTTCGCGACCGAGGGTTTGGGTGCCGCGCCCGGCTCGGCGACTTTGAAAGTCGTATCGCAGGCTTTGCAGCGGATCATTTTGCCGAGGGCCGCTTCGGGAACCTTCAACACTTTGCCGCAGCTCGGGCAGGTGGTTTCAATTTGGGCAGACATGACACCCCCAGTGGGCACGCACCCCGAAGAATGTGGGGTCGGCCGGGAATAACGGCGCACGGAGCGAATTCGTATGATATGAATTCGCAACCGGAGATTCTTTTGTGCCAGTCGCCCCCGCGTTACTTCCCCAAGCTGGGTTTGCCGTGCCTCTCAGCCCGACACCTGCTCCGATGGCACCCGTGATTTTGAAGGCGGCACCGACACCTCGCTTGCTCGTTTCGATCGCCACTTACAACGAGCGGGAAAACCTGCCGTCGCTCATCGAAGAGATCCATCAATATTTGCCCCACGCCGACATTCTCGTCGTCGATGATCATTCACCCGATGGCACCGGCCACTACGTCGATGAACTCATGGCCCGCGATTCGCGCATCAAAGCGATCCACCGGCCCGGTAAGCTCGGTTTGGGCACGGCCACCCTGGCCGCCATGCAATATGCCATGGATCACAAATACGATCTCCTCCAGAATATGGACGCCGACTTCAGCCACCCGACTCGGTTCCTGCCCGGCATGCAAGCGGGGATGATGACTCACGATGTGATGATCGGCAGCCGGTACGTTCGCGGGGGCGGCACCCAAAATTGGCCTCTTTATCGTCTCGTGATGAGCCGGTGCGTGAACGCGCTGGTTCGATTCTTGTTCCGCATGCCCGTGAGTGATGCCAGCGGGGCGTATCGCTGTTATCGCGTGGCCAACTTGCGGTTGGCGAACTTGCAGCAGACGAAATCGCGCGGCTATTCTTTCCAGCAAGAAGTGCTGTTCCGTGTCCATCGCACCAAGGCACGTCTCGGCGAACTCCCCATCATTTTCGAGAACCGTCGCTACGGCAAATCCAAGGTCAACGGCAAAGAGGCCATCCGGTCGATCGGCATGATCCTCTTTCTGGGCGTGCAGAATTTCTTCGGCACGGAGCGGTTCACAGGCCCTCAAAAACTCCCGTCGTAACATCATCTCATGGAAGCGGCTTCGCTCACTTCCAACAGTCGCACGGTCACGTTCGGGTGCTGGATATAGTGCAACAGGTGCTTCGGCAGATAACACCGGATCACCACATTGCTGTCGCGGAACTCTTGGCGGAAGATTTCGGCGTGGGCGTTCAAGTAGGCCAGCACTTTGCCGTTACCGGCGTCCACGGTCACTTCGGCCGCCAGGAAGTGCGACGACAACGATTCGATCACGGTGTCGGTGAGTTCGCGGACTCCCACTCCGGTGGCCCCGCTGATGACCACGGCCTTCGAATGCTGGGCCTTCAAAATGTCGAGCAGCGTCATGTCGGTGATCCGGTCGATTTTGTTCAACACCAAGATCGTCGGCTTGTCGTCGCAGTTCAATTCTTTCAGAACCGAATTCACCGCGAGGATATGCTTTTCGGCCAGCGGGTTGCTCGCGTCGACCACGTGCAGCAGCAAGCGGGCTTGGCGGGCTTCTTCGAGGGTCGCTTTGAAGCTGGCCACCAAATGGTGGGGCAAATCGCGAATGAAGCCGACGGTGTCGCTGAGCAACACTTGGCCGAAATCGGGGATCGCCCAACGGCGGGTGCGCGTGTCCAACGTGCTGAATAATTTATTTTCGACGTAAACGCCCGCATCGGTGAGGCGGTTCATCAACCGCGATTTGCCGGCGTTGGTGTAGCCGACGATGCTCACGGTGAACTCTTCGGAGCGGCTTTTCACCTCGCGTTCTTTGCGCGATTGCACTTCGACAATCTTACGTTTCAGATCGCGGATTCGCATATCGGCGATGCGGCGATCCACTTCGAGTTGGGTTTCGCCGGGGCCACGCAAGCCGATACTGCCACCGCCGGCCTGCCGGGAAAGGTGCGTCCACATGTTTTTCAATCGTGGCAAACTGTATTCGAGCTGGGCCAGCTCGACTTGCAACCGAGATTCCGGCGTGCGTGCCCGCGTGGCGAAAATGTCGAGGATCACCTCGGAGCGGTCTAGCACTTTAATGCCCATGGCCCGTTCGAGGTTGCGCGCTTGCCCCGCTGACAAATCATTATCGAAGATGATGACGTCGGCTTCCTTGGCCTCGGCCAGCTCCTTCAACTCGGCGAGTTTCCCGGAGCCGATGTAAGTGCCCAATTGAATGTCGTGACGTTTTTGGGTGAGTTCCGCGACGATTTCCGCGCCGGCCGATTCGGCCAAGCCTCGAATTTCGTCGCACGGATCTTCCGACAACCACGGACGATTGGGAAGGGAAATGGAAACGAGAATAGCCCGCTCTTGACCAACCGAGGCATTTTCTCGTTCGGATTCAAACGTTTTGCCGATGGGGGAATTCCTTGGTAAGGGTTGCATTCTCGAACTCTAGCATTTTACGCAAAGTGCCGGGTATGAAGCAACGGTGCTTTCCGAGCACCCAGGACGACTGGATTGATTTAGGCTGTTTGCAGTATCATGCATTTACGAAGAACTCGACGTGACCAGTCAACAGAGAGTGCACGAGATCATGCTAAACACCGACCTCCATACCGAAGTTTACCGGTTGCTCCCACGTGTCGCGACGCCCGCGCAATACATGGGCGGCGAGGTGAACAGCATCCGGAAAGACCATTCCCAAGTGCGTGGCAAGCTCTGCCTCTGCTTCCCGGACGCCTACACCATCGGCATGAGCCACCACGGCTTGCAGGTGCTCTACACGATCATGAACGCCGACCCGCAGTGGGCCTGCGAGCGTGCCTTCGCCCCCTGGATGGACTGGGAAGCCATCCTCCGTGGCCACAAACTGCCGCTCTACGGGCTGGAGACGTTCACACCGCTGCACGCCTTCGACATCGTCGGCTTCAGTTTGCAGTACGAGGTCTGCTACACCAACGTGCTGAACATGCTCGACCTCGGCGGCATCCCACTGTTCGGAGACGAACGGCTCGTCAGCGATCCGCTCGTCATCGCCGGTGGCCCCGGTGCCCAAAACCCGGAGTTACTGGCCCCGTTCATCGATCTGTTCGTCATCGGCGATGGCGAAGAATCGCTGCCGTTCATCATGAACCTGTGGATTGAACTCAAAGAAAAGGCGATCCGCGACGGGGACAACAGCCACCGCCGGCGGATGAACATGCTGGCCGAAATCGTCGGCAGTGTGAACTGGGCTTACGCCCCGGCGTTTTACGTCTTCGATTACTTCCCCGATGGCACCATCGCCAGTGTGAATCGCACGCGATCCGATGTCCCGGCGGAAATTCAGCCGTGCACAATCAACTGCGACTTCGACGATATTCCGCTGCCGACGAAGCCGGTGATTCCGTTCATCGAAACCCCGCACGACCGGCTGGCGATCGAGATCATGCGCGGTTGCCCGCACCAGTGCCGCTTTTGCCAGAGTACCACGATCAAACGGCCGCTGCGGATGCGCAGCGTCGAGACCATTGTGCAAGCGGCGCTCGAAAGCTATCGCAACACGGGTACCAACGAAATTAGCCTGCTGTCGCTGTCGAGTTCGGACTATCCGCACTTCGAGCAACTCGTGAAGCGGATGCACGAGGTCTTCAATCCCCTCGGCGTGAACGTGAGCCTGCCGAGTTTGCGCATCAACCACCAATTACGGACGCTGCCGGGACTGATTCAGAATGTGCGCAAAGCCGGGCTGACCCTGGCACCCGAAGTGGCCCGCGACGACATGCGCGAGCAGATTCGCAAGAAGATCAAGAATGACGATCTTTACGAAGGTTGCCGCGAGGCGTTCAAGCATGGCTGGCAGAAGGTGAAGCTCTATTTTCTCTGCGGTCTGCCGGGGGAACGCTCCGTCGATTTGGACGGCATCGTGCAGATGGCCGAGCGGATCAGCGAGATCGGCAAGGAAGTCACGGGACGGTACAAAGACGTGACCGCGAGCGTCTCGAACTTCGTGCCGAAGCCGCACACGCCCTACCAGTGGAACGGCATGCAGACCCGCGAATACTTGCGCTGGGCCGGAGACTACCTGCACCGCCAAAAGACCAACCGCAGCGTGAAGATCAAGCAGCACGACATCGAGACCAGCCTGCTCGAAGGTATTTTAACGCGCGGGGATCGGCGCGTTGCTCCGGCACTGCACGAGGCGTGGAAACGCGGTGCCCGCATGGACGGCTGGAAAGAGTGTTTCAACGCGGAACTTTGGTGGAAGGTGTTCAGCGATCTCGGCATCGACACGGCCTTCTACAGCCAGCGGCAACGGCCGATGGGGGAAAAACTGCCGTGGGATCACGTTAACGTGAAGAAGGGCCGGGCCTACTTAGAAAAGGAACAGGATCGCAGCGTGATTCAGCTGAAAGTGATGGCCGAAGCCGTCGCGGATGGCCCGGGTTGCGGCTAAATTCTCCGCAGTGAATAGATCACGCCGATCTTCTTCCCGTCGATCTCAGCGATCTCGGGCAGGTGCCCAGCCTGGACGAAGCCGAGTTTGTCATTCATTCGACGGGTCGCTTCGTTGTGGTCGAAGGCGACGCTGATGAGCGTCGTGACGCCAAGCGACGGGCAGTGCTCGATCATCCGTCGCTTCAACAGCGTGCCAATACCGCGCTTGTGGAATGCGGTGGCGATGTAGGTGCTCACCTCTGCGGTGGCGTTGTAAGCCGGTCGGCCGCCGTAGAACGAGGTCAATCCAATCCAGGCCACGACGACACCGTCGATCTCGGCGACCCAGAGTGGTCGTTTTGACGGATCAAATTTGCGGAACCATTCCAGTCGGTCGGCGACGGTAATGGGAACCGTGTCGGCTGTGGAGTGCCCGCCGGGAATCGACTGATTGTAGATGTCGACGATGGCGGGCCAATCGGTTTCGATGGCGTCTCGGATCTGCATGGTGTCGAATTCCGTTACGCCGAGCGGTGCGGCGTCGTCCAGTTGGGTTTGAACGCTTCGTCTTTGTGATGGCTCTTGTTCAGTGGCGTCGCGATGATTTGAAGCGCCAGGCAATGCGATTGAAAAGCCCCGGCCCATTCCGCGTTCTTCGCTTTCATTTCCGCTTGCTCCAGCATGGTCTTGTAAGCGTCCCAGTCGATCGGCAACTCTCCGGCTTCGGCCGCCAACTTGGCGAGGGCTTCTTGGTCGACAATGCGCCCGCACAGGCTTTGGTCAATTTGGAAGCGGTATTCTTTATAAATTTGTGCCACGCGGGTCGTCGTCTCTTCGGTTGCATCCACTTCCTTAGCTTTCTTGCGGATGGAAAGCAGTAACAACGCGAGTGACGAGATTGTGATGATTGCGGCGAGAACGAATACCGAAACCTTGCCCGGCAATTGTTCCGAACCGAGCCAAATCGACAACGCGACCAAAAATGCGCCCACAGCCAGCCCGGTGAGCGGCCAAGTCACAACTCGCCCCCACCACTGGAGATACGCGGGAGATTTTCGGGACGGTTTCGTGGAGTGCCCTCCGTAGGTGTTACCATCGCCACGCGGCACTTGCACGATGAGAGCGGTGATGTTGTCCGAACCGCCGCGCAGGTTGGCCAAATCGATCAAGAGTGCGCAGGCTTCCGTGGCGGGAAATAAGCTGACAATCGCTCCGATTTCATCGGGCTTCACATGATTCGTCAATCCGTCGCTGCACAGCAAGAACGAGTCACCAGCTTCGACTGGGTGCGGGCCTTCCACGTCGACTTCCACTTCGGCTTCCGGCCCGAGCGAACGGATAATGACGTTTCGTTTAAAATCACCAAGCTCATCGGGATCGATGCCTTGCCGGCGGGCGATTTCCCAAACCCAAGAATGATCGAACGTGAGCTGTTCGATTTTACCGCTACGTACGCGGTACGTCCGGCTATCGCCAACGTGACCGATCCACGCCCCTTCCGGCCTTAGAAAGAGGGCTGTGCCGGTGGTTCCGAGACCTTTGAATTCGGGATTGTTGACACCGATTTGAAAGATGCCCGCATTCGCTTCTTCGAATGCCCGGCGGATGGCCTTTGCAGGGCCTTCGCTGGCCACGTGTTTCAAATATGTCAGCGGGATGTCCCGGACGGCTTTGGCGCTGGCCTTTTCACCCACAGCATGGCCACCCATCCCATCCGCGACCACGAACACATGACCCAGCGCAACATAGTGCGATTCGTCCGTGGCGGGTTGGACAGCGCAGGCATCTTGGTTGTGGCTCCGACGAATGCCCACATCCGTCAGACTCGCGAACCGTATTTTTTGAGCGACCGCCACCGGCATGACCCTGTGCCTAGCGAAATCGTACCCTCGGCATTGTAGAACATGCCGCGGAAAGACTCCGGAAAACCGACGGTTCCAAGTGCCGAGTCCGACTTGACCCCTTCGAGTCGTCCGGGTATGGCACTCCGGAGTTAACCTACCACGAATCGATTGCAAAAGCAGGGCGGTATGCTCAACCGGACGGGAGTTCTCTCACTGATCGCCGTTGCGACCGGATTCTGCACCGGTTGCGTCGACCGCCGTTTCGTGGTCCGGACGAACGTCCCCGGTGCCCAAATTTACCGCGATGGTACCGCACTCGGGCCGGCGCCCGTGGATGCCCGGTACGACTACACCGGCTACTACGAATTCCGAGCCGTGGCCCCGGGTTACGAACCACTTGTCGAAAGGGTGAAGTTCAAACCGAAATGGTACGATTACCCCGGTCTCGACTTGATCGCCGAAGTGCTCTGGCCCGTTCGGATCGAAGACGTGCGAACGGTGAACCTCACACTCATCCCCGCCAAACCCGTTCAAACCGATCTGCTGATTCAACAGGCCGACGCGCTGCGGGCGCGAGGGCAAACGTTGCCGCCGTCATCCATTCCGCCAGATCCGCCGACGGTACAAGTCCCCAAATAGAGTTACTTCTGACGAGGTGTCAACGAGCCGACGATTTGCATCAACCGTTGCTCCCAGTAAGTCTGATCTTTCCACTGGCAGTTCGTGTAGGCCACGATCAATTTGCCCTGGCTTTCGACGCTGGAAAAGACCACCAGTTTGTTCACGCTGCTCTCCGCGCCTTTGTATTTCACTTTCAATCGTGTCACCGGAGTGGTGGGGTTCAGTTCGCCGGTAGCCACATCCCCGGTCGGTTCCGCCATCACTTCTTCGATGCTCGATTCCCCCTCCGGCAGCGACTGCTTGACCAATTCCAACGCTTGCTGACTCGCATCCCCTTTCGGCTCGACCTCGACCACCACCAAATCGACCGGCGAGGGCTTTTTCCCCCCAGCGGATTTCGGCGTACCCCTAAGCCAGAGCGTCCCGGCCAAATCGAGACTCGTTGCTGGTTCTTTGACCACCCAAAGGCCTTCGGAATCTTGGATTGTGAAGATCCCCGATTTCGAGCGGTGCGTCTTCGTGAACGTCGGAACTCCGATACTGGGGGTGTTGGTTTGGATGATCTGCAATCCGGAACGGACGCTCTGAAATGCACTCGCGTAGTCGGCGAATTCCCGCTCGGCCGCCCAAGAGAAGAGCCAAACCGCCAGCGTTTTGCTCGCCAGCGTGTGCACTTCTAAAAGTACCGCGTCGCCGGTTTTCTTATTGGTCGCCCGGTACAGTAGCCGAGTGGCCGGCTGGCCGCAAAGCGTTTCTTCGCGTGCCTCTTCCGATTCCGTGACATTGTCGAACTCTTTGCTCAGTAGTTGTGTGACTCGTTCGCGCAAATCGGCAGGACGCACGGCATAAGAATAAGTCCGAGCATCGCCGACAATCGAGGCAGTCGGTGCATTTTCATCGCCCCCTTTCACGTAGCCGAACAGCGCCGCGTTGAAGTTCAATCGGGTCGAATCGTGCTTCGTCCAACCGCTGTCGGATGCGGGCTTCTTGAACACCAAATTCAAGTCGGGATATTTGATTTCGGTTTCAGTCTCCGCCGGCTTGGAATTGTTCCGAGACAACTTGAATCCTAACCAGCCGATTCCCAACAGGAGCACCACGACACTCAAGATGATGGCCGCCGTCACCAGAATGCTCTTCAGAGAGCCGGAGTTTGCTTTCGCTTTTCGTGTTGGCCGGCTTTTCTGGGGCGGTTCATCTGCCGCATTTTCAAACGGATCAGACGGAAAGTTCGGCTCCGATTCGGGATCGAGCGGCTGCGTCGGGCCGAGGGTGAAACGTAGTCCGCAGCGCGGGCAGGAAATCACGGCCCCTGCCGGCACTTGCGAAGGATCGAACTGGAATGGACAGGTTGGAGACGGGCACTTCAAAGGGGAAGCCATTCCGGGAGATCCTTCGGATTGAGGATGATTCGACCCCGTCAGTCTAACTCACGGTTCCGACAGCGGTCAATTTTCACTCGCCGAAGACGAATGCAAATACGGCGTCCGCTGCCTTTTGGCGTTCGACATCGAGCAAGTTCGCTTGCTCCTTGGCCACTTTGATCGCGTCTTGCAACTTGCGGACACGCTTGAGCACGGCGTTCTTTTGGTCGGCCGGCAGGCTCCCGCTGTACAGAATCTGCGTCCACGTTCCCACGGGGATATCTTTCGTGAACAATTCCGTTTGGGCCGGGTGCTCCTTGGTCGGCTCGTACTTCACAATCACCGTCGGCTCTTTCGACGTCTTCACCGATTCCGTCGCCCGGCTCCGAAGCAGTCCGGTATTCGGGTCGTGCGTCCACTCTTCCGCCGGGTCGGGTGTTGGCAGTTTTCCGATGAACGTCTCCAGATCTTTCACTTGCTTGTCGAGGCACAGCAAAAACGTGATCGGCACGTTCCCGAGGATCGTCTTGCCGTCGACAACGACGTCGGCTTTCGCCTGTTGGTTGCCCAAATCTTGCGTGAAGACGAGGTTCCAGACTTCCGTCCACTTTTCCCGGGCTTGGCGGATCAAATCGTCGGCACGCTGTTGCACCCGTTGCGATTCCGCCGGCAACTTCTGCCCGCCGACTTCGTCCGTCGGCCGGTACGTCCGCTCGCGGCCGGCGAACAGCGTTTCCTTCTGGATGAGCTTGTACAACTCGGTGATTGTCTTCTCGACTTCGCCTTTGCGTGCCGAGACAATGGCGTTGACCTGATTGAGCTTCGGCATGGATGACCCCGAAAAAGCAAGAATAGCTACGATGATACCCGGACACGACTTTTCGAGTAGGGTTCACCGAGTGGGGCAATATGACGCGGATCTTCCTTTACGAGCACATCACCGCGCACGGCATTGGCCGCGATCCCGCTTCCCCGGAACATTCCTTGTTCGTCGAAGGGCAGGCCATGTTCCAGGCCATTCATGAGGATTTCACGGCCATTCCCGGAGTCGAAGTCTTAATCGGATCACCCGGTGAATTTGCCAAATTGGCAGCGGTGGCCGATTGGTCGCTTGTGATCGCCCCAGAAACCGATGGCGTATTACTCCAATTGGCCGAAGAGGTGCAAAGCGCCGGTGGACGGCTGCTCGGGCCGAGTTTGGCAGCCATCCGGTTGACTGCGGATAAATACGCCCTGTTCCAACATTGGCAAAAATACGGTGTGCCGACACCGGACACAGTACTGAGTCCCGAGCGACCGAAGTGCTGGCCGTGCGTGGTGAAACGTCGTGATGGTGCCGGTTCGGAGGGGATGAAATTGGTGCAATCCGAAGTGGAATATGAACTGGTGCCAGGGGCATGGATCGCGCAACCATATTACCCCGGCATCGCCGTGAGCATGGCTTTTTTGATCGGGCCGAAGGAAACCGTGGCCTTGCCACCGACGTTCCAACTCATTTTCAGCGACGGTCAATTTCGCTACAAAGGTGGACTTTTGCCCATCGCCCCCTTGCTAGCCGCACGGAGCGAGAAACTGGCTATTAAGGCCATTGGCGACGTTCCCGGATTGCTGGGCCCCATTGGCGTCGACATGATCCTCGGCGCCGCAGAAGATGGTTCCAATGATGTCGCACTGGAAATCAACCCGCGTTTGACAACGTCGTACGTCGGTTTACGGGCACATCTCGTAGCGAATATTGCGGAGCAGATGCTTGCAATCGCAGGCGGCGAGCCGAGTCGAATTCGGCTCGCACCGCGTGGCCGGGTCAGCTTTCACCCAAGTGGGGAAGTTCGAATCGATCACGCTTACGAATTTTGGAACGTCCCGTCGGATTATTTTTAGAATTCGACTTTCTTTTCGAAAACGGGATGTTATATTTCACTCAAGCACTTGGACAGTCCCAAGTGAGTCAGAAGGATCGGGTAGGATATTTTCGTTCGAGTCGAGCTTCGTCCGGCGAGTCGGTATCGAGTAAGAATGGCAAGGCGACACGCACTTCTCCATGTACTCATAAAAACCGAACCCCTCACGCAGTCCTGTCAGAACGGTTTCGCAACATCCCTGCATTCCAATTTCAATTGCGATTGCATGGCTCTGTCGCCGCATCCTCCGGTTCCTTCGCGGGTGCCGATGATCGCCACCTACTTTGTGAATTTGGGCGGTTCCACCGAGTCCGAGTGGCCGACCTTGGGGATTACGCATGAGCGTCAAGAATTTGTACGTCGGGAACTTGCCATTCGGCACGACCAACGAAGACCTGCTGGAAGCGTTCAGCCAATTCGGCACGGTTGTCAAAGCCCAAATCGTCATGGATCGGGAAACCGGCCGTTCACGAGGGTTCGCCTTCGTGGAAATGGCCGAAGGGATGGAACAGGCGATTCAAGGCATGAACGACGCCGAGTTCCAAGGCCGACGACTGACCGTGAACGAAGCCAAACCCCGTGAAGAACGCCCACGTGGCGGCGGTGGTGGCGGTGGTGGATACGGCGGCGGCGGCGGCGGCCGTGGGGGAAGTGGTGGTGGTCGAAGTGGTGGGGGTGGTTACGGAGGCGGCGGTGGTGGAGGTCGTGGGGGCAGCGGTGGTGGTGGCGACCGCTACTGAGTCAAAACGCGGTTCGTAAATCTCCATTGCGCCGGGTGATTCCGGCGCGGTCGAGGTACTCGCAAATCGGGATGGCAAACTTCCGCGTCGTCCCGAGCAGATCGCGGATCTCGGCCACTGTCAGCGCCGGTTTCTCGGTAAATGCCCTTGCCAAACGAGTTCGCATGTCGGCTTCAGTGTTCGTGTGCAAAAAGATCTCCTGTGTGATCCGCACCAAGAAACCTTCCGCAGACGCCACCTCGAAAATGTCATTCAACGCCCCGGCGTTTCCGGCTGCTTGCGGAGCGAAACTCTTCGGCTCCGGCGGCGTGAACCCGGCGGTGCGGTGCTCCTCCACAATTTTATCTTTCAATTTCCGCTGATTGACGCTCAGCTTAGGTTTGAAATCGGCCCGTGCAATCCGTTTCGCGTCGCCGACGAGCTTCTTATGTTGAATGAGTCGGTCGACCGTCGCTTGCAATAGCGCTTCGTCGCCGACGTAATTCAATAACGTCAGCAGTTTCGAACGTTCATGGCTCGTGAACAGTGGCAACTCAGCGTGCAGCGTCCCGAGTGCCATGAGGATTCGTTCCCCGAGTTCCGCCAGTCGGTCGGAATGGATCATCAGCTTGCGATGCGGTGGCAACGCCAACTCGACTACCCGGCCTAACTCAGTCAATCGCAGCACGACTTTGCCGACATCCCCAGGTAGGATGCCCACCTCACGGACAAGATCGTCTGGCTGAAAGCCGTGGAACTCGGCGAACCACGCAAACGCAATGGCCCGGGTTTCGGAATCGTCCGACCAAAGCCGTTCTGCCTGTTCCAAATGTTCGATATGCCGGCGACGCAACTTCGTCGCGGTCGGCTGGAGCACTTGACCGCCGCCGAGAGTCCATTCGGCCGAGGAATCGCGGAGGACGAACGGCTGGCCCCAGACCGCCGTGACGGGCTCCTCGAGAAATAGCTGGGCGAGTGCCCAATCACCCGGATCAATTTGATCGCGGTCGAGCACCGATACGCTGGCCAGCACTTCGGCGGTGCCGAGGTGCAAGCGGCACGGCAAGCGGTGTTTGATGGCCCGCCGCATCGACGCGAGTGCCTGCAAGCGCACGGTCAGCACCCGGCTCGGTCGCAAATAACCGGGTTTGGCGAGTTCTTGACCGCGATGCACCGATTCGAGTGGAATCCCCGCGAGGTTGATGGCGCCGCGTTGCCCGCGATGAATTTCCGCCACGGTTTTGCCGTGCTGGTTCAAACCGCGCACGCGGACGATTTCCAATTGGCCGTTGCCCCGGTGCCATTCGAGTTCATCTTCCACGGCGACGGAGCCGGAGACGATGGAACCGGTGACGACGGTTCCGTGTCCGGCGACGCTGAAAGCCCGGTCGATGGGTAAGCGGAACCACTCGGCCCGTTCGCCGGTGACTATCCGTTCGCAAACGTCACGCAGTGCGGCCTTGAGTTCATCGATCCCCTGCCCCGTCGATACCGACGTGGCGATGATCGGTGCATCTTGCAGGAAGCTACCGCGAACCAGTTCGCGGATTTCGAGTTCGGCGACTTCGCGCGTCGTGTCATCGACCAAGTCCGCTTTCGTCAGGGCGATGACGCCGTGCTGCAACCGCAACAGTTTGAGGATTTCCAAGTGTTCCCGGGTTTGGGGCATGATCGAATCGTCAGCCGCGACGATCAAAATCACGAGGTCGATCCCGGTGGCCCCGGCGAGCATGTTCTTGATGAAGCGTTCGTGACCGGGGACATCGACGATGCCGAGGCGAAAGGCGCCGAGTTCGAGGAACGCGAAGCCGATGTCGATGGTGATGCCGCGCGCTTTCTCTTCGGGCAAGCGGTCGGTGTCGATGCCGGTGAGGGCCTTCACCAACGAGGTCTTGCCGTGATCGATGTGGCCGGCCGTGCCGAGAATCAGATCGATTGCGGATTTCGGATTTCGGATTTCGGATTGCACAGACGTTACCTCCATCGCCATAGAATAATCCGAAATCCGAAATACTACATCCGAAATGGTTACCGATGTCGTTTGAGAAGGTCGATCCCCAAGCCGATTTCCCCGCCCTCGAGCGTGGCGTCCTCGCATTCTGGCAGACCGAACAGATCTTCGAGAAGCTCCGTGCCCAGAACCTCGGCAAGCCGAAGTGGAGTTTCCTCGATGGGCCGATCACGGCCAACAACCCCATGGGTGTGCACCATGCGTGGGGCCGGACTTACAAGGATGTATTCAACCGCTACTTCGCCATGACCGGCCGCGAACTGCGTTACCAGAACGGCTTCGATTGCCAAGGATTGTGGGTCGAAGTGGAAGTGGAAAAGGAACTGGCCCTCAAGAGCAAACGCGACATCGAGAACCTCGTTCCGGACGACCGCGAAGCGAGCATCGCCCGGTTTGTGCAGCTCTGCAAAGACCGCGTCGACAAGTTCGCCCGCATTCAAACCGAGCAGAGCATCCGCCTGGGGATGTGGATGGACTGGGACAGCACCGACGCCGATTGGGCCAAGCCGGTGGATGAGCGGAAGTCGTACTTCACGATGTCCGACGAGAATAATTACACGATCTGGAGTTTCCTGAAGAAGTGCCACACGAAAGGGATGATCTACCGTGGCTACGACGCCATGCCCTGGTGCGGCCGCTGCGGCGTGGGCCTTTCGGAAATGGAAGTGAAAGAGGGTTACAAGACGATCGAGCACCGAGCGGTGTTCGTGAAGTTCCCGCTGCGCGACCGCCCTGGCGAGAACCTAATGGCCTGGACGACGACCCCGTGGACACTGACGAGCAACGTCGCCGCGGCCGTCAATCCCGCACTCACATACCTTCGCATCAAGTTGAAGAACGAGTTCTATTACGTCGGCAAAGGAGCGTTCAAAATCAACCGGATGGAGTCGGGAGGTGATTCCGAATCAGAGCCGGCAGCGCAAGCGTCCGGAGCCAAGAAATCGAAGCGCGATTGGCTCGAGGGTGTCCCACACCTCAAATCCATCGAGCAACTCTTCAAAGAGAAAGCGGGCAAAGACGGCTTCGAAATCGTCGGTGAAGTCAAAGGTGCCGAGATGCTCGGTTGGGCCTACAGCGGGCCGTTCGACGACCTCGAAGCGCAGGGTTGCGAGTGCGGCTACCCGGTCGAAGTGGCCCGAGTTGCGGAAGCCCGGAAATGGACGACACGCGTCGCCGCCAAGGCCGTGCACAAGGTGATTGCGTGGAATGATGTCGGCGAAAATGAAGGCACCGGCATCGTCCACATCGCCCCCGGTTGCGGGCAGGCCGACTTTGAATTGGGCAAGGAGAATCAACTTCCGCCGATTGCGCCCCTGGATGATTCCGGTTGCTTTCATGCTGGGTTTGGCCCGCTCGCCGGGAAGAACGCGGTGGAAGCGAGTACCGCCGATGCGGTGTTCGAACTGCTGAAATCCAAAGACTTGCTCTTCGCCACGGAGCGCTACGTCCACCGGTATCCACACTGCTGGCGCTGTAAAACCGAGTTACTCTTTCGACTGGTCGACGAGTGGTTCATCAACATGGGGCCACGACCGGAGCGCGGATCGAGTGCCGGCGAAGGAGTCTCGACAGAACAATGGAATCCCGCGGCGTTCCGCACCCAGATTAAGAACGTCGCCGAACAGGTGACGTTTCTGCCCGAGTCGCTCAACGGTCAAGCCCGAGAGATTGACTGGCTCCGGAACATGGGCGACTGGATGATCTCGAAGAAGCGATTCTGGGGCTTGGCGTTACCGATCTGGGCCGATGAAACGACCGGTGAGTTCGAGGTCATCGGCAGCTACGCGGAACTGAAAGAGCGTGCGGTCGAAGGCTGGCAAGAGTTCGACGGTCACAGCCCGCACCGGCCATTCGTCGACGGCGTGAAGATCCGCAGCTTGACCACCGGCGCCTTGCTCAGCCGGATTCCGGATGTCGGCAATCCGTGGCTCGATGCCGGCATCGTGGCGTTCAGCACGCTGAAGTACAACATCGACCCGGCCTATTGGAAGCAGTGGTACCCGGCCGACTTCATCACCGAGAGTTTCCCCGGCCAGTTCCGCAACTGGTTCTACGCGCTGCTCGCCCTCAGCACCATGATGAGCGACGGCGAGCCGCCGTTCAAAACGCTGCTCGGCTTCGCCACGGTGAAGGATCAATACGGCCACGACATGCACAAGACGGCGGGGAACTCGATCGAGTTCATCGCGGCCGCCGACAAGGGTGGCATCACCAAGGACGCGAAGGGAAACGACGTCCCGTTCACGGCCATCGGGGCCGACGTGATGCGTTGGCTTTATTGCCGGCAAAGCCCGGCGCAGAATCTGAACTTCGGCCCGGAGCCGGCCAACGAAGTGCGCTCGAAGTTCATCTTCAAGCTGTGGAACACCTATTCCCTGTTCTGCAACTGTGCCATCGGCGATGGATTTGATCCCGCTGCGCCGGAGCAATCCGTGCCGGTGGCCGAGCGTTCGGACATCGACCGTTGGATTTTATCGCGGATGCAAATGCTCAATGCGGCGGCCATCGGGAGTTATGAAATCTACTCGGTGGCGACCTTCGCCCTCGCGGCGGAGCGATTCGTCGATAACGATCTGTCCAACTGGTATGTCCGTCGCGTGAAGAGTCGGCTGAACAGCAAGGTCGCCGACTTGGATGCGGCTGGGCTGAAAGACAAATGGGCTGCGTACCATTGCTTGTACACTGTACTGACAACGCTCTGTCAGTGTCTCGCGCCGTGTGTGCCGTTCATCACCGAAGTGATGTGGAGGGGCTTAGGCAAATCGGAGAGTGTTCACCTCAGCGCGTTCCCTCAGCCGGATACAAAATCAATCGAATTTGAACTGATGAATCAAATGGACTCACTCCAAGAGATCATCACACTCGGCGGCGCCGCGCGGAATGTCGCGAAGATCAAGGTGCGCCAACCGTTGGCGGAGCTGATCGTCCGCACGACCGGCGAAGCGGACGAACGCGCCATCGCTCAGTTCGACCAGTTGATCCGCGATGAACTGAACGTGAAGAAAGTGACGGCACTACCGGAGGATTCCGAATCGCTGCTGGCCGCGACCGTGAAACTCAACAAGAAGACGGCGGCATCGAAACTGGGGCCGAAACTCAAGCAAGCCGAGGCCGAATTGACCAAGCGGGATGCCAGCGAATTGCGCTTGAGAAGTTTCGAACTCGCCGGGATCGAACTGGAAACTTCGGATGTGATCATCGAGTACACGAGTGCGTTAGCGGGCTACGCCGGAACCATCGACAACCGGGGCCGCGAAGCGGTGGTCAGCACGATTATCACCGAGGAACTCAAACTCGAAGGTTTAGCGCGGGATGTGATCCGACTGGTGAATCAGGCCCGCAAAGACTCCGGGTTGCAGATCGCCGACAGCATCGCGCTGTATCTGCATTCGCCTGCAGAGTTGCTGGCCAAGGCACTGGCGACGCAGAAACTGAACATCGCCACCGAGACGCAAGCCGGCGTATGGAGTGACCTGCCACTCTCGGCGGACGCATACGGAACCGATTCCAAGGTCGACGGACTGGCACTGCGCATCGAACTGCGAAAGGTGTAGTCCGCACCGGTTTCACCCGCAGAAAGGTTCGCCTCAAACTTCGACCCTTGACGCTGACTCGCGTCGGGGTAACGTGGCATCTGTTCCGTGAAGTCGTTCTCGTGTAGAAGGTTCGTATGCCCGCAACGTGTGTCGTCGGTCTCCAATGGGGAGACGAAGCCAAGGGAAAGATCACCGATATTCTTGGTGATTCGCACCAATTTGTTGTTCGTTACAACGGCGGCGCCAACGCCGGGCACACCGTGGTCTGGGGCGACCGTACCTTCAAACTTTCGTTGCTGCCAACGGGTGTGCTGAAACCGCACATCACGTCCGTCATCGGCAACGGCTTGGTGGTCTACCCGCCCCGATTTATGGAAGAAGTCGATCAACTCGTGAGCGCGGGCGTGCCGGTCGGAAGTAATCTCGTTCTGAGCGATCACGCCCAGGTGATCTTCCCCTACCACATGGAAGAAGAGCGTTTGGCCGAATGCGATGCGGACGCCAAGCTCGGCACGACGGGGCGTGGCATCGGGCCGTGCTATCAAGATAAAGTGGGCCGCCGGCACGCCATCCGCATCGGTGAATTGTTGCACGCCAAGCATTTGACGGAGCGCCTCAAACAAATCGTCCCGTTCAAGAATCGTTACTTGCAAGCCTTCGGTGGCAAGACTTTCGATGCCCATCAGCTCGCGGATGAGTATCTCGGGTACGCCGAGAAGCTCAGGCCGCATGTCACCGATACAACTCGGCTGTTGCAGGCCGGCCTCGCCGCTGGGAAAGAGATGCTGTTCGAAGCGGCACAAGGATCGTTGCTCGATGTCGATCATGGGACATTCCCGTATGTGACCAGCAGTAGCAGTTTGCCATCGGGCATTTGGGCGGGCACCGGGATTCCCTCCAAGCATCTCACGCGGATTATCGGTGTCATCAAGGCGTACACCTCGCGGGTCGGACGTGGGCCGTTCCCTACCGAACTGAACGACGGGCCGGATGGTATTGGCGAACGCATCCGCAAGATCGGTCGGGAATTCGGCACCGTCACCGGTCGACCGCGCCGCACCGGTTGGCTCGATGCCGTGGCGCTCAAATACACCGCCGATCTCGCGGGGGCCGACGAAGTGACCGTGATGCTGCTCGACGTGCTGAGCGGGTTGAAGGAAGTGAAAATCAACCGGGTGTACGTGCTGCGTGGCGAACGAATCACGCACTTCCCGAGCGATGCCTACGAACTCGATCAATGCGAGCCGGAGTACGAAACGCTGCCGGGTTGGAGCGAAGATATCACCGGTTGCCGGAAGCTGGGCGATTTACCGGCGGCGGCACGAAAGTACGTGGATCGAATCCAAGAACTTGTTGGGTTGCCGGTATCGATGGTGTCGGTGGGGCCGGATCGTGCGCAAACTATCCTTATGAAGTGACCATGCCGATTCCGGGCCACGATAGCAGTGCGTATTGTCGCCGAGTCGGGGTCGATCCCGACCGATTGCCGAAGCATATCGCCATCATCATGGATGGCAATGGACGCTGGGCGGTGGAGCGTGGCGACGAACGGATCGCCGGTCATCTGAAGGGGGCCGATGTCGTGCGTGCGACGGTCACCGAGTGCTGCCAACTCGGCGTCGAACAGCTCACGTTGTACTGCTTCAGCGCCGAGAACTGGAAGCGGCCCCAACCCGAGATCGACTTTCTCATGGCACTCTTGAAAGAGTATCTTCTCGAAGAACGGCAGTTGATCCTCGCGGAAAATATCCGCTTCACCGTCATCGGTCGACGTGCGGGAATTTCCGCCGATGTCCAGGTCGAGATGGATCGAAGCATGGCACTGAGCGCGGGGAATACCGGCTTGACACTCTGCTTGGCGATCAACTACGGGAGTCGTTCGGAGATCGTCGATGCGGTGCGGGCTCTTGCCGAACGGGTGAAGTCCTGCGAACTGCAACCGGCCGCCATCGACGAAGAGGCGATCTCGAATTCACTCTATACGGTAGGCATGCGCGACCCGGATCTTCTGGTACGCACTGCTGGGGAGATGCGAGTGAGCAACTACTTGCTCTGGCAGATTTCGTACGCGGAAATCTGGGTGACACCGAAATGCTGGCCTGATTTCGATGCGGGTACACTGCATGACGCTTGCCGGGCGTTCGCCGCCCGCGACCGTCGTTTCGGTGGACTGGTCAACACCCGCGGAGCCGTTTGATGACCGGACACGCATGTTGAAAACCCGCCTGCTTTTGGGCACGATCATGGCCGCAGCGGCCGGTGGCGTGGTGTACTTCGATTCGTTCTTCGCCCCCTATTTTCCCATCTTATTGCTGCTCGCCGTCAGCGTCGGCGTCCTCGCCACCCGGGAACTCGTGGCACTGATTCCGGCCGAGAATCGCCCGCGCGAATGGCTCGGCCTCACCGGTGTCCTGCTGTTCGTGGTGTTGCCATTCCTGCACCCATTCGCCCTGTCGGAGAGAGGGTTAGAGGGTGAGATCTTCGCAGTCTTCACCGTGGTAGCCTTGTTGGTCGAAATGGCCTTTTACCGAGAACCCGGGCGCTGCGTCACTCGGGTGGCCCACACCCTGTTCGTGGTCGCCTATTTGGGCCTGCTGCCGAGTTACTTTCTCAAGATTCGCTGGCTGATATCCGACTACACTGTTTGGATGTTGGCCTTGGCGATCTTCGTGCCGAAGTGTTGCGACATCGGGGCTTATGCCGTCGGTCGGATCTTCGGCAAACATCAGTGTGCACCGCTGCTCAGTCCGAAAAAGACTTGGGAAGGGTTGGCGGGCGGTATCGCATTGGCAATCGCAACGGCGGTGATCGCGGGTCAGTTCGTGCCGGTCTTCCGGAGCGGGATTCTCGAAGCGGTAGCATTCGGATTGGTGGTCGGAGTGACCGGGATTCTCGGCGATTTAGCCGAGTCGCTGATCAAACGCGACGGTTTGGCGAAAGATGCTTCGAAGGCGGTTCCGGGCTTCGGCGGGGTACTCGACGTGATCGATTCGATACTGTTCGCCGGGCCGGTGGCGTACTTCTGGTTTCGCAGTTGACCGATTGGATTGAACCCGGACGGCGTGGGCGTGTCCTAACGCAATATTTACTTCCCAAGCTGGACGCATCGATGATCGACACACAATTGGCCTCGAAGACGCTGACACTCGATAGCCGCGAGGAAGCGGTGATCCTGTTCGGCCCCCGCGACCAGTTTTTGCGAACCGTCCGCGATGCTCTCGGTGTGAAAGTCGTGGCGCGCGGGGACACGCTTCAACTCGAAGGAACCGAAGAACAAGTCGATCATGCCGATCGGGCTTTCGGGCAATTGCGTGGGATGCTGCGCAAGAACGGTCGTCTTACCCCCGAAGACGTTCGTTCCGTGATCGACGTGGTTCGCGGAGATGGTCGCGGGTCCGGCAATGCCCTCACGGTGATGGACTCCGGCCGATATGTCCGACCGCGCACCGATGGCCAAAGCCGGTATGTCCAAGCTCTAAAATCGCACGACATCGTCTTGTGCGTCGGCCCGGCGGGCACGGGCAAAACCTACCTCGCTGTCGGCTGGGCCGTCACGTTGCTTCGTACGGGACAAGTCAAGAAAATCGTTCTGGTGCGGCCGGCCGTGGAGGCGGGCGAACGGCTCGGGTTTCTTCCCGGCGACCTCATCGCCAAGATCAACCCGTACCTCCGGCCGCTCTTCGATTCTCTCAATGACATCATGGAACCGGAGATCGTGAAGAAGTATTTGGAAAACGACATCATCGAGATTCTCCCGTTGGCTTACATGCGTGGTCGGACGCTCTCGAACGCGTGCATCATTTTGGATGAAGGCCAAAACGCGACTTGCACGCAGATGAAAATGTTCCTGACCCGGATGGGCCTGAACTCGAAGATCGTCGTGACCGGAGATATGTCGCAAGTCGATTTGCCGGGCAACGTTCGAAGCGGTTTGATCGATGCGGTGCAGCGGTTGCAGAATGTCGAAGGCATATCGGTGCTCACGCTCGAAGATTCCGATATCGTTCGCAATCCGTTGGTGATGAAAATCGTCCGCGCTTACGATGACGACACGCCCAAACCCAAGAAATAGTCCACCTCCGGAGATGTCATGTCTGCATCCACTGTCCCTGGAATGGGCGCGATTCCCCATGATGGCGGAGTCGCATTCCGCGTTTGGGCACCGCACGCAAAAAGTGTCTCCGTGGTGGGTACGTTCAACGATTTCCAAGCGGCAGCCCACCCGTTGACCCAAGAAAACGAAGGCTTTTGGTACGCCGATGTCGCGCAAGCCCGAGTCGGCCAAGAGTATCGTTTCTCGCTCGGCACCGAGGCCGGTGTCGTCACCCGCATCGATCCGTATGCCCGCGAAGTGACCAATTCCATCGGCAACGCGGTGGTCGCCGACCCGCAGTTCGACTGGGATGGCGATCGCTTCGAGATTCCGAATTGGAACGAGTTGGTGATTTACGAATTGCACGTCGGCACGTTCAACGATGAGGATCCCGACAACGATGCCCCGGCGAAGTTCGACAGCGTGGTCCGCCGGTTCGATCACCTCAAAAAGCTCGGCATCAACTGCATCCAAATCATGCCGGTGGCCGAGTTCGCTGGGGATCGGTCGTGGGGTTACAACCCCGCCCACATGTTCGCGGTCGAATCGGCTTACGGCGGCCCGAAAGCGTTCAAGGAGCTCATCAAGCAGGCGCATCGCAACGGCATCGCGGTGATTCTGGACGTTGTGTACAACCACTTCGGCCCGAGCGATCTCGATCTGTGGCGCTTCGATGGATGGAGCGAAAACGACGGCGGCGGAATCTACTTCTACAACGATTGGCGCCGGGCCACGCCGTGGGGAGATACCCGCCCCGACTACAGTCGGCCCCAAGTCCGGCAGTTCATCCGCGATAATGCCATGATGTGGCTGGAAGAGTTTCACGTCGACGGATTACGGATGGACATGACGCTCTACATTCGCGTGGTGGACGCTTCGGCGAGTCATGTAATACCGGACGGTTGGAGTTTGATGCAGTACGTGAACACCGAGGTTAGGAAACACTTTCCGAAGGCGATCACGATTGCCGAAGATTTGCAAAGCAATGCCGCCATCACCGACAGCGTTGAAAATGGCGGGGCCGCGTTCGGTACCCAGTGGGATGCCCAGTTCATACACCCGATCCGCGAAGCGGTGATCACGAGGGCCGACGAGCACCGTTCGATGGAAGCGGTTCGAAATGCCATTCTCAGCAAATACAACGGCGATCCGATCCGGCGCGTGGTCTACAGCGAATCGCACGACGAAGTCGCCAACGGCCGAGCCCGGGTACCGCAAGAGATCGACCCGAACGGAGCTTCCAATTGGTTCGCTCAGAAGCGGTCGACGCTCGCCGCGGCTCTGGTTCTCACATCGCCGGGCATCCCCATGCTGTTCCAGGGCCAGGAATTCGTGGAGGGGGAATGGTTCCGCGACACGGTGCCCCTGCACTGGGACCAGACCGAAACCTTCCGGGGGATCGTCCGGATGTACCGCGATCTCATCCACCTGCGGCTCAATAAAAATGGGACTTCGAAAGGTTTGACGGGGCCGAACGTGGCCGTCACCCATGTGAACGACGATTACAACATGATCGCGTTCCGGCGTTGGGACAAAATGGGGCCGAATGACGAAGTGGTCGTGGTGGCCAACTTCCACCGCGATGCCCGCGCACAATACACGCTCGGTTTTTCGCAACCGGGCCTGTGGAAGCTGATCTTCAACTCGGATTGGAAAGGTTACAGCGAACAATTTCAAGGCTATGCCAGTACCGAAGTCACAGCGGCACCGGGCGAATACGACGGCTTACCGAACCGGGCCGATATCAGCATCGGGGCTTACAGCGTGCTGATTTTCGCCCAGTGACACCTTCCCGGCACCGGTGTGTTCGCATCGCTCACCCGTGCCGGACTATCCGAATCGTTCATTCCGCTAGGCTCCGATGCCGCAAACCCTAAATTGAACTCACCCGGAAGTCCCAGTGAGCTCCTCATGTCCCGCGTTTTCGTTTACGACACCACGCTCCGCGATGGCAGCCAGGGGGAAGGAGTCAACTTCTCCCTGCAAGACAAGCTCGCGCTCACGAAGCGGCTCGATGAACTCGGCATCGATTTCATCGAAGGGGGCTACCCGTTGTCGAACCCGAAAGACGCCGAGTATTTCGCAGCGATCCAGTCGATTCCCTTACGGCACGCCAAGGTCTGCGCTTTTGGCATGACACGAAAGAAGAACACCCAGGCCGCTGACGACACGGGGTTGAAAGCGTTGTTGGGTGCGGCGACCCCGGTGGTGACCATCGTCGGCAAAACGTGGGACTTCCACGTGGTGGATGTCCTCGGCACGACACTCGACGAAAACTTGCGGATGATCGGCGACACCATCGCTCACCTGCGAGCCGCTGGACGGATTGTGATGTACGACGCCGAGCATTTCTTCGACGGCTATCAAGCGAACCCGGATTACGCCTTGAAGACGCTGGAAACGGCTGAAACCGCCGGGGCGAGCGTCGTGATTCTGTGCGACACCAACGGTGGCACGATGCCGGAACGCGTGGCCGAACTCGTCGGGATCGTCCGCGCGAAACTGACGTGCGATGTCGGCATCCATTGCCACAACGATTGCGACTTGGGCGTGGCCAACACGCTGGCAGCTGTCCGGGCCGGGGCCACTCAAGTGCAGGGCACGATGAACGGCATCGGCGAACGCTGTGGTAACGCCGACCTCGTGAGTGTCATCGCTAATTTATCGCTGAAGTACGGCAAGACGCTGCTGCGACCGGAGAGTTTGCAGAGCCTCACCGAATCGTCGCGGTATGTTTACGAACTCGCCAATATGAACTTCCGCACCGGGCAACCGTTCGTCGGCCAAAGTGCATTTGCCCACAAAGGTGGCATGCACACGCACGCCGTCGCCAAGGATCCGACGACCTACGAACACATCGCCCCCGAAGCGGTCGGGAACGAGCGCCGCATTTTGGTGAGCGAACTCTCCGGACATGCCACGATCCTGAGTAAAACCAGCAAATATGCGCTGGCCAACGACAAAGCCGCGATGACCAAGATCTTGCACATGGTTCAAGATTTGGAGAACCAAGGCTACGAATTCGAAGCGGCCGAGGCCTCGTTCGACTTGCTGGTGAAGAAAGCCACGGGGCAGTACAAGCCGTGGTTCGACCGCCTGAGTTACCGCGTGAAGACCGAGCATTTTGGCGATCAACTGCTGACCGAAGCCACCGTCAAACTCGGCATCGGTGGCTCCGTGGAGCACACCGTCAGCGAAGGCGATGGCCCGGTGAATGCTTTGGATGCCGCGTTGCGTAAGGCCTTGTTGCCGTACTATCCGAACCTCGACGAGATGCAGCTCGTCGATTACAAAGTCAGGGTCGTCAACGGCCGCGAAGGTACGGCGGCACGGGTGCGAGTCGTGATTGAATCGCGCGATGGTTCCGAGGTCTGGGGCACCGTCGGCGTCAGCGAAAACATCATCGAAGCGAGCTACTTGGCGCTCGTGGATGCCATCGAATTCAAACTCTACCAAACCCAAGACGAAAAGTGAACCGGAGGGGAACATGGCGACGGAAACAGTCTCGGAACCCACGACGATTCTGCCGAACGGGTACCCGTTCCACATAGGCACGCGCTTGGTGAACCATCGGAATGCCGATGGGAAGATCGTCCGCCATGAACACGTCCCCCTGACTCTGGAGGATTATCTCCACCCGCAAGAGGAGGATCGATTCGCCGTGTCGAATCGCCACTCGATCGCCGTGCGGTACCTCGGTCACGCCCTCGAATTGACTCTCCGGGATCGGCCGCGGTTGAAAACATTCATCGGGCAACGCATTGACTGGCAAGTCGACGGCATCGAGCCGCACGCCCCGGACGCGGTCGTCCTCGACGGCTACTCCACCCCCTACGACGACCAATTGGGCACCGTGCCCGTTCGTGATCTCGGCTGTGTCCCGCTCGCTGTCTTCGAAGTGATATCGGAATCGACTCGGCACACGGACTTCGGTGAAAAGCTCGACGAATTCCTGGATGTCGGGATCCCGTACTACTTCGTGATCGACGCGGCCGCACCGAACGGCAAACCCGTACTACTCGCGATGCAGCGGATCGACGACCGCTATCGGTTGATGCCCGAACATCCGAAACTCGGGTTCATCATTCCAGAACTCAAACTTTACTTCCGCTGGGAAAATGACCGGCTTTTCGTAGCCGACCGCGAAGGAGTCGACATCCCCGACTCCGCGACCGTCGGGGCCCAATTGGACGCAACTCGCCTTCGGGCCAATGCCGAAACCGAACGGGCCAATGCCGAAGCCGAACGCGCCAACGCCGAAACCGAACGCGCCAATGCCCTCGCTCAAGAACTCGCTGAACTCAAAGCCAAGCTGAATGAAGCTAAGTAAGGAACGCCCATGCCGACGGAACTGCCGAAGAGCTACGAGCCGAAAGAGTGGCAACAGAAGTGGCTGGATGAATGGGACAAGAAGGGTTACTTCCACGCCGACCCGGCTAAGGACGGCGCACCGTACACCATCGTCATTCCGCCGCCGAACGTCACCGGCGCCCTGCACATGGGGCATGCCCTCAACACCACGCTGCAAGACGTGCTGATCCGCTGGCGGCGCATGCAGGGGTTCAACACGCTTTGGCTACCGGGCACCGACCACGCCGGGATTGCCACGCAAGCGGTGGTGGAAAAATTGCTTCTGGCGGAAGAAAAATCGTTCAAGCGGCGCGAGTATGGCCGCGAAGCGCTCGTGGCCAAAATTTGGGAATGGAAAGACAAGTACGAAACCCGCATCCTCGGCCAACTCCGGGAAATGGGAGCCTCGTGCGATTTCAAACGCACCCACTTCACCCTCGATGCGACCTGCGCCAAAGCCGTGCGCGAAACCTTCTTCAACATGTTCCGCGATGGCTACATCTACCGCGGCAAACGCTTGGTGAACTGGGACACGCAACTGCAAACCAGCGTGTCGGACGACGAGACTTACACCGAGACGACCAAGGGGGGCTTCTGGACGTTCCAGTACGAAGTGATCGATGCGCCGGGAACGAGTATCCAGTTCAGCACCACCCGGCCCGAGACGATGCTCGGCGACACGGCACTTTGCGTGCATCCGTCCGATGAGCGCTACCGGCATCTCATTGGTAAGAGTGTGACACAACCGCACACCGG
>JAYSYJ010000289.1:0-9386 GCA_043727675.1 Fimbriiglobus sp. | reverse complement strand
CTTGGTGGAACCTTCCCCGCGATCCGCGCACCTTCTCGGCGAATCCGAATAACCACATCGCGGAATATCGCCGGGCACTCCGCCATTACGTCCGTTGGGCCGGTGGCATCGATTACGCCTTTCTTGCTGAGGTACGCAATGGAACGACCACGATTATCGCCGAGGGTGCGTCGTACCGCGATATCCGACGGGGGCTGTTGCGCCTTCCCGATGTGCCAAACGAGTTGATTGAACAAGATCCGCAAAAAGCCATCCAAGAGCAGTTGGTTTTTTGGCAGAAGGAAGCCGACCTGCTTTTCCGGGATCTTCCGCGGCTCGACGAATTGGTACGGTCGGTTCGTCAAGGATCGAACGTGACGCTCTGTTTCGATGTTCAATTCGGAGCGTTTTACTTCGAGTTGATCGAACGCGATCAAGCTCGCCCGGAAACGCCGACCTGTTTGTATCTGTTCGCGGCATCACTGAATGAACATGAGGTGTCGACGATGACCGCTGGCCGGCATTTCTACAGTTTGGCGGAAGCGATCCGCTTCATCCGCCGCGGTGTGACCAAGCGTTGACAATTTCAAAGTAATTCAGAATCGGCGAATTCCACGAGACGTTTCTTGCGATTGTCTTCTTTGAGTTTCTTGATTCCACGGGCTTCGATCTGCCGAATCCGTTCGCGGGTGATGTTGTACCGCTTCGCCACTTCGTCGAGGGTTCGCATGGTGCCGTCGAGCAGCCCGAACCGGAGTTCGATCACTTCGCGTTCGCGTTGGGCCAACGACTTCAACACTTCGGTGATCCGTTGTTTCAGCAAACGGGCGTCGGCGTTTTTACCGGGTGTTTGAACGCTCGCATCGCTCAAGAAGTCTTCGAGAGCACGGTCGCCATCGCCGCCGATCGGATCGTGCAAACTGATCGGTTGCCGACCGATGGTTCGGAGTTGACGGATTTCATCGAGTGGAACTTGCAAAGCGGCGGCAATTTCTTCTTCTGTCGCATCGCGACCCAACTCCGCTACCAATTCCGTCTTCTTACGCTCCACTTTGGCAAACATCCCGACTTGGTGGCACGGCACGCGGACAGTCCGAGCATGATCGGCCAAGGCGCGCTGAACTCCTTGTCGGATCCACCATGTGGCGTAGGTGCCGAATTTGTAACCGAGGCGGTGCTCGTATTTATCGACAGCCCGCATCAAACCGCGGTTGCCTTCTTGGATTAAGTCGTTAAAAGGCAACCCGCGGTTCCGATAGTTTTTGGCAATGCTCACCACGAGTCGCAGGTTCGCTTCGGCCAGTTCCCGACGCACTTTTTGGTAAGATTTCTGCCGCGACCGTAAAATCTTGACCGCTCTCTCGAACTCAGAATGAGTCATGTGCAGTTTGTTTTGGGCGTCCGTGAGCAGACCCTGCTTCGAAGAATCCTCGGTGACAGTGGCGACGATATCGCGCAGCTCGCGAGCTTGGTCGACTAGGGTGAACACCCAGCGCTCCAGCGCCTCCGTTCGCGGCGACAACTCTTGCATCAACGCCCGAACTTGCATCAGGCGTTTCAATCGTTCCCGACGCCACTCGCTCGTCTTTTTCGCGTTGAGGACACCGAGACCATCCGCAAACCGTTTCGCTTCGGTCTGTAAAAGCAATTTGATTTTGGGGAGATGCTCGGCAAATCGAGCGAGAATCTGCTCGCGGCTGAGCTTCAGCTCTTCGCAGGAATAGACATCAATCGTCGGATCGACGGCCGCTTTGCCCGCCTTGACCCTTTGAAATACTGCAGATGCCTCACCCAATACGAACGGACAAATCAGGGCGGCAGCCCGGAATCTCGCACGGCCCCGCTCTAAACGCACCGCGAGAGTCCGTTCGTCGTCTTTGTTCAGTAATCGGATGGCGCCCATTTGCCGCAAATACAGACCTAACGAATCATCAGCACCGGTCGATGGCTCCTCGACAAGGGCCGCTCCCTCCACCGGAAGTGGTTCATCGTCTCGAAACGTCTTCGCGAGCGGTTTGACATCGGTGATTCCGAGTTCAGAAGTTTCTTCGCCCTCGTCGACACCCTCGGATTCCAACGTAACCCGTTCCTGAAGCCGATCTTCGGCCAAAGAAGCGCGCGGTTCTATCTCTTCCGATTTCAACTTCCGGCTCATCTCGATATCACCGTTCTGGGTTCATCTGAATCCGGCTGTCCGGGAACAGTTTAGGGTGTATTGTCAATCGAAATCGACACGCTGTGAACACGGAACTGACGCGAACTTGCTAAAGTTGGCAAGCCGGACAACACGCTCGCAGTGATTCAACTGGTCTAAGGTGTTCGTGAGTCAAAATCTTTGCAACAGCAAGAGATGACTCGATCAACGCTGAAGAAGCTTCGGCTGTTAACCTATGGTTCCACAGACCACCGGCCAGACTCCGACGCTGTGTCGAACTCCGAAGAGCATTCTGGATTTCGAAACAGCGGGTAGACTTCAACAAAGTATATCCCTAGCACCTAATCCATGTGATAAAAAGGCCCCGGTTGATGGAACAGAACCGTTTGAGCAGAGAGTGAGAGTTTTATCAAAACTTTAATGCGATTCTCGAATCGTTTGCGCGGTCGTCGACCCTATCACTGCCGCCCATTGGATTCTATCCGAAGGACAATCGATTCGATGCTGGGTTCGCATACGACCGGAGTCGTTGCGGTTGCTCATTCACGAACTCCAGCCTTGGCACAACTCGAGGCCGCATTGTTCTTAGCGGAAGAACCGTTGACGCTCCGCTGCCTCGGCGACATCGTTGGTTCAAAGTATGGTTCAGAAACACGCCAGCTGATTGTGAATCTGCGCGAACTGTTAGAATCGTCCGAATCGGCCTTCCAGATTGAGGAAATCGGAGGGGGTTTTCAACTCTTGACCACGGATCGATATTTACCTTGGCTCAGTCGCCTCCGCCGGCCCGGCCACCGAGACCGACTCACGCCCGCCCTGCTCGAAACACTCACGATCCTAGCATACAAACAGCCCATGACTCGGGCAGAATTCGATGCGATCCGAGGGGTCGATTGCAGCGAGCATTTGCGAATGCTCATCGAAAAAGGGTTCGTCCGCACCATGGGACGTCAAGATTCACTCGGAAGACCCCAACTCTACGGAACATCCAAAGAATTTTTGCAAGTGTTCGGATTCGACACACTCGACGAATTACCCATTCGAGAAGGTTAAATGCGAGCAGGAGCTGGATAACTGCGGGTTCTATTTTTTGAATTCAACACGATTTCAATAAATATCCAATTTCTTTCGTGACGGGTTCGATATTGTTTCCTACTTTGTATTCAACCGTTCGTTTCGAGCGGACAGTATGCCCGCAAGGCTAGGAGAATCAAAATGGCGAAGTCGAAATCGGAAGATGGTTCGTTGAACAAACGACAAATGGTGCAAGCGGCATTCGAAGCGAAAGGGGATATTGGCCCGGGCGAACTCCAAGCCTACATTTCGCAAACGTACGGTCGGGAAATCCCGATCAACATCATCTCTTCGTACAAGTCGCAAATCAAAACCAAACTAGGGCTCGGTCGTAAAAATAAGAAACGGGGGCGGCCGGTCGGGTCTCACAACGCACCGAAAGCTGCCGGGGTTTCCAAGATGGTGAACCTCGACGACCTCGAAATCGTCAATGCCTTGGTCAAGCGAATGGGTGCGGACAAAGTGATTGCGATGGCGAACTTGGCCCATAGCTTTTCGAAGTAATGTCATCGACCCGAGTTGAAAGTTAACTCGGATCATTGGGCGAGTGGCGGAATGGTAGACGCCGGGGACTTAAAATCCCCTGTCCGTAAGGATGTGTGGGTTCAAGTCCCACCTCGCTCATTCTCAACGTCGGCCACGATCTGAAAGCGGACAACTTTGCTGGACACCACGATTCGCCGCTGGATCAATTCACCTTTAAATTTCGCCGCGACCAGACTGGCGTATTTGGGCCTCAGTGCTAACGCGATCACAACTCTGGGTTTCGGTTTCGGCGTGTTGAGTTGGATCGCATTGGCGTTCACAGAATATTCGCTCGCGTTGGTTTTCATCTTAGCGAATCGAGTTTTCGACGGTCTCGATGGTGCACTCGCTCGCAAATTGGGGTCAACCGATCTCGGTGGCTATTTGGACATTACACTCGACTTTATATTTTACTCCGGCGTACCATTTTTTTTCGCAGTCGGGCAACCGATTCATGCTCTACCTGCCGCATTTCTCGTCTTCAGTTTCGTGGGCACCGGGAGTTCGTTCCTCGCGTTCGCCAGCATCGCTGCCAAGCGCAAGTCAACACCTTTGAACTTCGGATCTAAAGCGATTCACTATCTCGGAGGCCTTACGGAAGGTACTGAGACGATTGCCCTCTTCGTCATGATTTGCCTATTCCCAGAGTGGTTCGCCTATTTGGCGTGGGGTTTCGGCGGGCTATGTTGGCTGACAACAACGACCCGGATTTATACGGCCTATCAAACGTTTCGAGAGCACCGGGCATGACCAGCAAAAATCGCCGCCAATTTTTAGGAACGAGCGCCGCACTCGCATTGGGGTTGGGCTGCGGTAAGAAATCAAATTCCGGCCAATTCGCCGGACGCGAGCTGAATATCTTTGCCTACGGCGGGGGCCATGAAGCGACGATGCGTGACGTGTTCGTGCCATATTTTGAAGCGATGACCGGAGCGACTGTGACCATCCACGCCGGCTGGCGGGATAGCATGGCCAGACTGAAAGCCTCGCCGAAAAATGCTCCGCCCTTCGATTTGATGATCACCGATGCGATTGAAGGGTACCCCGCCGCCCGCGAAGGCTTGTTCGCACAAATCGATCCCAACAGTATTCCGAATCTCGCCAGTCTATACCCGGCCACACTTGACAATTGGATTGTGAAGCAAGGTTATGGAATCACCTACCCGGACTCTGTGCTGACGTTCGCATTCCATAAACATTCGGTACCCGACGCCCCAGTTACATGGGCCGATCTCTTGCGGCCCGCACTCGCCGGGAAACTCGGTCTTTACAAAGAATTTTACATGTCGCTGTACACATTCACGTGTGCTCTTGCGGCACTTGAAGGGAAGCCCGGTACGGCCCGACAGTTGATCGAAACAAACATCGATTCCGTCATGGCCTTTGCCAGAAAAAATCGCCGCTTGGTCAAATATTGGTGGCCAACATCCACGGCAATGATTCTGAGTCTGGCGAACCGCGACTGTGCAGCTGGAAACATGCACAGCCCGGAGTACTTGCAAGCCCTCCGGGAAAAGCCCGAACTCGGAGCAACCGTTCCGCTCGCGGATCGCGCGTTCGTGCAAGTCTTCTGGGCCGTGACGGCGGAAAGCCCGAATCGCGATCTCGCCGAACGAGCGATCAACGAACTCTTTTCTTACGACATGCAACTCGGGTTTTCCCAGCGGGGCCAAGCGACATCACGCCTGGACGTGGCGGAAAAGATGGCAGCGGATGATCCAGTTTGGAAAAGTCTGTATCCTCACAGCCAACGACAATTTTCGGATCTGAACTATTACCCCTACGATACTTATGCCAAGCAGTGGAACGACCTTTCCGACCGCTGGGATCGCACCATCCTCCGCGACGGTTGATGCAATCCGTCTGGACAATATTCACTTCCGATATGGACGCGAAAGCGTTCTCCAGCAAATGTCGTTGACCTTGCCCCGTGGTTGTTTTTTCACGTTACTCGGCCCGTCCGGTTGCGGCAAAACGACCCTACTCCAACTTATCGGCGGTTACCTGAAACCCACTGCCGGAGCCATTTGGTTGAACGGCAAAAATGTCACGAACACCCCACCGGAAGCTCGCAACGCTGGCATGGTCTTCCAAAATTACGCCCTATTTCCGCACCTCACGGCTGCCGAGAACGTCGCGTTCGGGTTACAGGTTCGTGGTGTTAGCAAATTGGATCGCACCCGGCGAGTCTCGGAGATGTTCGACCTCGTCGGCCTTGAGTTGTCCGAACGATCCCGGAAACCGGACGCGCTTTCAGGTGGGCAACAACAGCGCGTGGCCCTGGCGCGAGCACTCGCATTCCGTCCGGATGTCCTTCTATTGGATGAACCACTCGCCAATTTGGATCGTCAGTTACGAGACCGTATGAGAGTTGAACTCCGACGGATTCACAACACAGCTGGCAGCACGACTCTCCTCGTGACGCACGATCAAGAAGAGGCGTTGGCACTATCCGATATTGTCGGTGTTTTGAACGGTGGCACATTATTGCAGGTCGGCTCCCCCCAGGAGGTTTACGATCACCCGCGGACGCCTTTCGTCGCCACGTTTCTCGGAGACGCAAACTTGCTTGGAGGCCCACTCGTCGGAAGAGCTGAGAACGAATTGGTCATGGTTCGCCCCGAATCGGTTCAGCTTTCCCTAGAGCCACTGCCGTTGCGTTGGAACTGGCCAGGCCGAGTGACGCGCAGAACATTTCAGGGGGCAGACGTGTTGTTGGAAGTCGCTTGCGAGAGGTTCAATTTGAATCTGCGAATGAGAAGTGGCCAACTTTACTCCGACCGAGTTTTTGTCGGTTTTAACGATCACGTGCTTTGGACGATTCCTGACCGAGACCCTGTCATGCCTCGACTAGAGTGAGAGTTTTTTCGAAAATGACTAAGTTTGCTGCCCGGTCGGCATCCCAGCGGATCCCAACGACATCGTAACCCAAGTCGATGGCGAGATGCATCATCGGACGGTGCAGATTATGGCATTCTAAGCGAATGGACTCGTAACCGTTTTGCGCGGCCCAGCTCTGGGCGGCTTCCATGAGTTGCGAACCGATGCTCATCCGACGGAAGTCGGGCATCACACCGTAGAACCATGCGAAAAACGTATCGGGCTTCAACTCAAAACCGAGAAAGAATCCTACCGGTTTGTCGTCGACGCGAGCCACCATTTGCAAAATGTTGTGCCGACCTAAATACCGGCGTTGGAACGATTCGAGGGGCCGAGTCGGTCGAAAAATCTGATTGTAGAGATCCACCACGGTCGGAAGTTCTTCGACACTCACAACATCGATCAACGCATCCGCCATGGCAGCTGACACCGGGTAGAAGGACGGGCACGCGAAGTGCCCCAGACGTACTGATTCTATTTGTAGTCTACCGGTTGCTGGGACGGTGCAGTCCAGCTACGATTTCCGTCCACGACGGCACATCCCAATTGGCAATCAGCTCCCGAGAGGCTTCCGGACTCGGGCCGCCATCGTCGTCATATACTTCGGCCAAAGTTTCTTGCGGCTCTTGGGCATCACGGTGTGCCATTTCACCTTCGACGACTGCTTCATCCCCGACGCCAGGGCCTTTCTTCTTGCTCCGGCGGCGCCGGCGTCGGCGACGTTTCTTCGTCCCGTCTTCGTTCAACTCCTCTTCGCCGGTCGTTCCATCAGACTCAGCGGATTCTTCGCCGACTTCGTCTTCCTCGTCGGTCTCCGTATCGGGAGTTTCGATCTCGCTTTGCACCGGGGTGTGGTCGAGATCCTCTGAAACTGCCGGCGCCGTTTCTGCGTGCTCGGGTTCTAGGCCGATTTCACGATAAAATTCGGCCCAGCTGTCGTCGGTATCGGGGGTGCCGGTCATGGTGGTTGCGATTCATCCACGGAGGAGGGAACTATTTTTTCAGTCTAGCGAGCGGCGGGCATTTCGGACACACGCTCCCGCACGGTGCAGCGTCGGAGCGTGGCCGGGCGACTGGAAACCGTCGCTCCGATCTCAATCACTTGATCGCCGGGTTCGGCTCCGAACGCTTCAATCAGCTCCCGTACGGGATCGTCGAATCCCCCGAGATCTTCCCGGTGAATGAAGTAAACATCTTCGGCGCGGTTCGCTTCGAGTTCGAGCGCACCCAGGAACGCTTCCACGACCGCGGGCGATGTTGGGACGCCCGGTAACACACGCCCCAGAAATTCGACGAGAGCTTGTTCCAAACACTCACGCGGCGGTATGACATAAAATGTCGCCATGATTCTAGCTCCACCCAAAGTCTTGATCGTTCGATGGTGGCTCTATCGGCGCCGTGGGAAGCCCGCGAATTGCAACCGATGCGATAAGAGTGGGGACGAATCCAACTGGCGGTGGCAGAATCGGAAGAAGTGGAAGATGATTCAACCGTGTTAGTCGGTCGAGCATGGGCGGTTCGCCCGGCTAGAACGCCATCAGCATTTCGCCCCAAAATTTTATTTCAGCGACTTCACCAACACTTGCGAACGCCGGTTGCTCCGGTCGTAGGTTTCGCGGCGTGAGAGTGGGAGATCATCCGGATTCCCGAGGGAAAATCCCCCTCTTTGGATGAAGTAATTGATCGCTTGCGTACTGAGGCAAAAGAGCCGGCCCATGTTCCGCGACCGCGCCAACGATTCGCCATAATTGAGGAGTTTGCCACCGATTCCTTGATTTTCGTAACGGGGATCGACGTAGACACAAGCCAGTTCGGCGATGTTTTCTGTCGGGTATAAATGCACCGCCCCGCAACCGACGGGGTTCTTGTCGACTTCGAACACGTAAAAATCACCGATCATCTTTTCGAGGTCGCCCCGAGTCCGCTTCACCAATTCCTCGGCCTGCACACCTTGTTGAATCAAGCTGTACACCGCTCGGACGTCCTTCTTGAGCGCCGTGCGGATGGCTTGGTATTCATTCGTGTAAATCAGCGTGCCGATCCCTTCGTTCGAGAACACTTCGCCGAGCAACCCTTCTTGTTCCCGCCCATCGATGATGTGAATCCGTTCGACACCGTCTTTCCCGGCGCGCACGGCATGGGCCAACTTGGTCAGAGCACCGGGCAGCATTTCTCCCCGTGTTTTCTTCAAGAAGCTATCGGCCTCCTCCACCGTCATCTGACGAAGTATCCCCTTGGCCCCTTGAACGCCACCCTCGGTACAAAGGTAAACGAGCTTAACGGCCCTGAGTGTTTTGGCGATTTCGACCGCGACCGAATCGGAATTCAAGCGGTACGAACGACCGACCCCATCGCACCCAATCGGCGGGATGACCGGGATGATGTCATGCTCCAGCAGCGAATTCAGGAGGACAGTATCGACCCGTTCCACACGCCCCGTGAATTGTTTGTCGACACCGCCGATGATCCCCGCGGGATGGGCCACGATGGCATTGGGGCATGCCCCACGCAGATCGTTCGCGCTCAGACCTTCGAGGATTTCGTGGGTCACACGGTTCGCTGCCGTCAGAGCCACTTGGAGCGTCGCCGCATCGGTGATGCCGGTACCGTCGAGGTCGGATGGTTCCACCCCGGAAATTTTGGCGAAGTGCGCAACCTGCTGAGCCGCACCGTGGACGAGCGCCACGCGGATGCTCAAACTCCGCAGCAGTGCGATGTCGAGCAAAAGGTTCGGGAAATTGTCGTCCTCGACGATGGCCCCGTCGATGGCGAT
>JAYSYJ010000288.1:0-9414 GCA_043727675.1 Fimbriiglobus sp. | reverse complement strand
CGATCCGAAACTTGCGGCTTGGCCCCGCAGCGTTGGCGACCGGTGGGTCGGACATGGGGTCGGATGACATCCCACAGAGCATTGGTGAGCATCTTCCGAATGGCGAATCCTGCCGGCGCGACGGTGTGTTCCTCAAAGGAATCCTACGCCCGCAGGAGCGAAAATGTCAACACGGCCTAACCAATGAGCGACTATATTAACTGTTACGTGTGTTTATCAAAGTAGACGGTTTCAGCCACGGACGCGACTGACTCGGAGGTTTATTCTGTGCCGGATCAACAGACTCCGAAGACCGAAATGATTCCGATCACCCCAATTGATCGCGCCAGCATCAGTGAAATGGCACTCGAAACCCTTCTGGGAACCGAACTTCACCCTCAGGTTAACGAAACGACCTGGGATTGGACGCGACTCCCGCTCTGTGATGATCGCTACGTTTTGGGAGAACGAATCGCCAGCGGGGGCATGGGCACACTTTACGTGGCGATGGACAAAATGCTCAGCCGTCGGGTGGCGATCAAAGTGCTCCGGCGCGACAAATTGACCGATCCGACCGCCGTGGCTCGTTTCCTTCAGGAGGCCCGGATCCACGCTCAGTTTCACCATCCGGGTATTCCGCCATTGCACGATGTTGGTCGATTGCCCGATGGGCGACCGTTCCTGGCCATGAAGTACATCCGCAGTCGAACCCTGACCGACGTCATCACTGAATCACCGACTACCAACGATTTGGATGAATCGTTGCTCTTGTTCGAGCAAGCTTGTTTCATCATCGAATACGCCCATGCCAAACGGGTTCTGCACCGCGACCTCACGCCGAACAATGTTCTGGTTTCGGAAAAGGGTCGGGTACAAGTGATCGATTGGGGATTGGCGAAAGTGCTGGTGACCACAACGCGTGCGGAATCGACCGGCTTGGACGGAAAAACTCAAATGAGCGTTCCCAATTTGAATTTGACCGACGAAGGTTTGGCGATGGGCACACCGGCATTTATGGCACCGGAGTTCGCCAGTGGCAGTGCCGATTCCGCAACGGAACTGAGCGACGTCTTCGGATTGGGCAGCATTCTCTGCTTCATTTTGACAGGTAAACCGCTCTACGCGGGTGAGATCTCGTCGGTGATGAAGCGGGTGAAAGCCGGCGATGTGACCGAGGCCTTTGTGCGGTTAGACGAGTGCTTCGCACCGAAAGAGCTGGTAAATTTGGCGAAGTCTTGCTTGTCTCATAGCTTGACAACTCGGCCAAAGTCGGCTCACGTATTAGCCGAAGCAGTGGCCAAGACCCGAACCACCGAACGCAAATCGAACCGATCTTGGTGGTCGAGATTATTCCATTCCGATCCGGGTTGACGGTTCATGTGCGGACGCTTCACATTATTGGAGACCGATCAAATCGGGGAGACGTTCGATCTCGCCGGGCCGATCCCCGAGTTGATTCCACGCTACAATGTAGCGCCGTCCCAAACGATTGCCGTCGTCGCTTGGAAGCGTAACACCGCTGCACGCGGATTGGCCCTTCTCCGCTGGGGATTGGTGCCGAGCTGGGCCCGCGACCCATCCACGGGGCCGCGGCCGATCAACGCGCGGGCCGACTCGCTCGACAAGCCGACGTTCCGCGACGCTTTCCGGTCGAAGCGCTGCCTCATCCCGGCCGACGGCTTCTACGAATGGGCTATGGTCGGAAGTACGAAACGGGCGACCCACTTCCGCATGAAAGATCGATCCGTTTTTGCCTTCGCCGGCCTCTGGGAGTTTTGGACGAACGCGACTGAAAAGCTGGCGACCTGCTGTCTGATCACCACCGAAGCCAACGCGTTAGTGGCTTCGATTCACAACCGGATGCCGGTCATCCTGCCGAAATCGGCGTATGCTTCCTGGCTTTCGGCTGATACCCCACATGGCGAGTTGGGAGCGGTACTCAAGCCCTACCCTGCCGAGGAAATGGAGGCCGTGTCCGTTGGCCCGCAAGTGAATTCGCCCAAATACGATGGCCCAGAGTGCGTAAGCGCGGTGCCGTGATCGGGAGTCGAGGTCACTTTTTGTCGGTCGCTGATTTCTTTGCGGTCATTTCTTCCCAGAACAAATCGTTACCGGCCACGTAAAAATCGGATGCTCGGAAGTCGTGCACACCCGGTACTTCGCCTGCCGGCAAGCCCCAAGCATCAAAGTTGATGAAGTAGACCCCGTTGAAGTAACCAAACTTCAGATCGCTCATTTTGCCGGCCGTCATCGTCGGGCGCTTTTGGAAGCGATACTCTTCCACGCCGGTGATCTCCAATTTCAACCGCACCGGTATCGGCACGTGGGCGAGATCACGAGTCGCCGGGCGAACCAGGATCACGGCGACAACCGTGGTACTGCCACGCCGATTGCGAAGATGGAGCCGCATCTGCTTTCCGCCGACGAAGCGGTATTTGCGAGCAAATTGAACAAGGTCAGACGAGTGCAATCGGGTCATGGTGGAATGCTTCGGGGTGATGCGGGCAAAGATTTATACGAACGAATCGAATACACGAACGTTGGCCCAATTCGACTTCATCTCGGCGATGAACTTGTTGTGGGTCGGGTCGTCTTGGTACGAATCATGACTTTCTTGGCAGTCGAATACCAAGTGCAACCCGACGTCCCAATTCAGGTCGTTGACTGCGCGTTTGAGTTCGGCACAAAGCTTCCCAGCGGCGAAAAAGACGATGCCTGGCTGGACGTTCAAATACTGATGGCAGGCCGCCACCAAGGCGTCGACATGGTTCGGGGCATTGTCGGACAACTTGAAGAAGACGTTGTGTGCGACGCGCATAGATCGGGTTCCAAATTCGGTGTGTCGAGTAGTATTATAGTGCGGTTCTGTCCACAATGCGGCAACGCGAAAACGGTGGAGTCAGCATGAGATTCGCGTCCTTGGCCGGCTTCCCCGTGATCGTCGTCGAAGATGTCTCCTGGGGCGACATGGACTCGTTCCAGCATGTCAGCAACACGGTCTACTTCGAATATTTCCAAAATGCCCGCATCGACTACATGACCCAACTCGGTTGGTTCGCGCTGATGCAGCACGAGGGACTCGGGCCGATCGTGGCGAGTACCCAGGCACGGTTCCGCAAACCGGTGACTTACCCGGATCGCATTCACATCGGTGCCCGCGTCATCGCCATCGAGTCGGATCGCATCACTTTCGAGCATCGTTTGATTAGCGAACGCTGGGCGGATGTCGCTGCAGAAGGCCAATGCGTGATCGTGTCGATGGATTACAAGACTCAGAAGAAAACACCGCTGCCGGTGAGTATCCGCGCCGGAATTGAGCGACTTGAGACCGCCGCGAAAATGGAAAAACCCGAGTCGCAGCAATAACTGCGACCCGGGCGAATGAACCGACGCAGATTCGCGTCGGACGCACTACTTGGCGTCGGTCATGAAGTAATCGCGTGGGCTTCGGACGAACGGATGTTGCGGGAACACCAACGTCCCTGGGGTACCTTGCGGGTACGGGTTGTGAGGGGCTGCACCGTACCCTGTACGGGGTTGGCCCGCCGCATTGTTCGTCCAACTCTTCAGTCCCGTACCGGCACCGTTCCCGCAGGTGCTGCACGAGCTTCCCTTCCAAAACATCAACCGTGAAAACACGGTGCCGGAGCTGTTCGACCCGCAGCCGCCTGGGGTATTGCAATTGCCAGTCACCACGCCTTGAACCGGGGCATGTGCCGATGCGGTGCCGCCGACCAGTGCTAAACCGGCCACGCAGGCCACTACCAAGAAGAATCGTTTCATCGGTAATCCTTTACGAAGAGAGCCAAACGGGGCGAATCTTTCGCTGAGAGTTGTTTCGGCGTTTGCGTAGGGAACACGGGCAAAAATGATTCAGGGGAAGTGGCCTGATCTAAGACGAACCACGTCAAGTCGGGCGAAATCGGCTCAGCCGAGCCAGCCGGAACAATCGCTTCAATTGTTCGACCTTACCGAAAGAATAAAACAAAGAGTGCCAACCCGACGAGACACACGTTGAGGAGCACCCCGGAACCGGCGAGGGTTCCAATCCATGCTGCCGATCTGTTGTCAGCTGTACCGGTCGTATTGAGTTCAGCACGCAACTGTTTTTCGATTTCGGCCCGGGTCACTGACGATTCGCTGATCAACCGAATGGTCACATGGCTCATCCCGTGGAATGGAACCATTTCCAAAATTCCTCGGCCGTCGGCCCAGCGGTTCCCGTACCGTGTCACATTCTGAATTTGGCTGTGCTCGAGTGCGGAATCGATAACCCGTTCAGCGTTAGCTGCATCGAGATTGTAAATTGAGAGCCAACGCGAGCGGTTCGTCAACGTGAGTGCCGCCGTGCCGATGATGAGCAATAAATAACCTATCGCGACCAGCAGCCATGCCACGGCATTCTGACCCCACCCTTCGCGGAGTTGCCCGAAATTCCCGCGCAGAATGAAGCGGGTATCCGACTGCACCAACGTGAGTAACAACGCTCCGCCCACTAAGAGAAAACCGGACAGTGCCGCGAGCACGAGCACGAAATCCCATTTGCCCGAGACCACCGTCGGGTGCGATTTTTTGTTGACGGATGCCAGCCAACAGAGATAAAACGTGGCCGGCATGATGCAGCAAAGTGCGGCGAAACAGACCGTGACGAGTTGGGTTGAAGACACGCTCGAAATCCTGAAAACGATAATCTCTACGTTGTAGCTGCTTCTCCGAACGGGGGTATACTAACAAAGTCGTTTCTCAGACTGGTACAAATGGGTCATCATGGCAAAACCGATTCCCACGCACTTGATCACCGGGTTCCTCGGCGTCGGCAAAACCACAATGGTTCTCGATTTACTGAAGCGCAAACCGGCAACCGAGAAGTGGGCTGTGCTCGTCAACGAGTATGGGCAAGTGAGTATCGACGAAGCGTTTATCGAGGGCGAATCCGTGGCGGAGGGTGTCGCTGTGCGCTCGGTGGCCGGTGGATGCTTCTGTTGCACGACCTCGCCGCAACTGCCGGTCGCCCTGCACTTCTTGCTGCAAGATACGAAACTTGATCGACTGCTGATCGAAACCTCCGGCATGGGCCACCCCGCGCAGTTACTCGACAACATCCGGGCCAATTACGCGAACCGACTGGAACTGAAAGCGACCCTCGGCATCGTCTCGCCCATCGACTTCACCTGTCCGGGCATGCTCGACAATCCGGTGTTCCGCGATCAAATCCAGATGAGCGACTTACTCGTGTTGAACAAGGCGGATCGGGCGACGCCCGAAGTCATCGCCGAGTTTCAGAAGTGGGCGGACGGATTATTTCCGCCGAAGTTACTTGTCGTCGCCACGAAGCAGGGTCAAATCGACCCGGCCTGGCTAGAACTCGACGGCGATTCCGAACGGGTGCCGCTCTTCCCCGAAACGCATTCAGCGAATCCCGCGGAGGAACTCCAAACAATCGGCCGACCGATGCCGGGCCGACCGGTGCGCTACGATTCGACCGGCGCCTGCGGTTGGATCTTTTCCCCGCACGACATCTTCGATGAAGACCACCTATTGGCATTCCTTAGCGCAGGTGAAGAGATGACCCGACTCAAAGGTGTTTTCCGCGTTCAAGATGCTTGGCTAGCAATCAACCGCTCCGGCATCGCGTTGAGCGTGAAGCCAACAGCCTACCGTCGCGACAGCCGGTTGGAAGTATTCGGGGAACAGAATTGGGAAGCATTCGAGGTCGGATTGTCGGCGTGCGTGGTCAAGGAATAACCCTCAATGGTTCATTTCAATGGGGAATGCTTCGCATAGACGAGCAGATCGCGGAACTTGCGGACGCGTTTGGCGAAAGTCTTGTTGCCGTTGCGGGCGTCGAAGGCAGCGGCCAATTGTTTCAACACGGCGTCCATCCATTCGGCGAGCGCGTCGACCGTCGGTTTGCCGCCGTCGGTGGTCAACTGCATCTTTTTCGGGATGCGTACCGGAACCGACACGATTCCATTCTCCGCAAGTTTTTCGAGGAGCAACCGCACGGCGAGAAAGAATTCGAAACGCCACCACGGGCTGACCGCTTCGAGCGCTTCGGCGAGGTGCCGGTCGAGTAATGTCAACGCGCGGGCGAGGTTGTTGGTGAGTGTCAGCCCGACGATGTACATCCCCTTTTGACGCAGAAAATCGGGATTGCGGTCGATCAGCCGGTAGCCGGTTTTAAAGTGGCCGAGCGCCTCCGCGTGTTTACCCAGCCGGATTGAAGGCAGCATGGCATTCGCGTATGTATGCTCCGGCACTTCCGCGCAGGTCAACTTCCCACCGAAGATCGGTTTGGCCGCCTTGAGCGCGCCCGCATCGTCGCCGACAGAGGCGAGGTAAATCACCGTGCCGTCTTGGACGCACGCCGCGCAATTGCTCAGGTGATCCTCCTTCGTCGCCATCAGCTTCGCGTGGGCTTTCTTGCCGTCGGCGGCGCGGCCCATGCTGTCCGCGTTATCCCGGCGGAGTGTCCAGTAAGCGTGGAGGGTCGAACCCTCCGCTCGGTAGCGACGCTTCATGTCGTCGTAGAGTTCGTCCAATTGATCTCGACCGATAGTTGGAAATTCCGGGGCAAACCCGAGAACCCATTTGTATTGCCACAGGAATTGATGACTGTCGAACCGGCCAGGGTGCGCATCGTATGTTGCGATCAACCACGAAAACGCCAGCATGGCAACATCGGGGCGTCCTGAAAAAGTGGCCGATTCGACCAGCCTCGAACGCGCCTCGAAACTCCGGTCGAGGTAATTGTGTGCGTCCGCCAGATCGACGGCGCGCTCGAGGAGTGTCAACTGGACGGGGCCGTGGTCAAGATCCCCGGCTTCGGCCAGAAGTTCTTCGATCTGATCGTCCGGCTCCACCATCGTCAACCTCGCGTAAAAGTTAGCCGCGAGACGCCAGTCGAGTGTAAGACTGGAAACAACTGATGCGTAGTTCCGGTTCCGCTAGACATTCGTCTCGCGGCTAACTTTCCTTCATGCCGATGCCACATTCGATGAGGGAAAGCAGCCCCTCATTGAGGAGCGTCATTTCTTTGACGCTGAGAGGGTGATGACCGAGCAATAGCGACTGAAGATAAAGCATCTGGATACTGCGATGCAAAATGGCTCGATCCTTCACGGTGCAGAGGCGATGCACCAATGGATTCTCGAAGTTGAAACAGATGTGCGCAAAAATCGCCTGTGGTTTATCCTTCTTGCTGAGATTGTCGAGTACTCCGCTCCAGAGTGGGTTGGCGATCTCCTTCGACTGCTCCAACGAACGGAAGAAGCGGCCCTCGGTGTTGGTCGTATAGAGCGCCGGGAGCTCCTTCGGCTTGTACTTTTTCATGTCCGGTTCGCAGCGGAACGGTTTCAGCACTGTTTCAGCGGCTCGTAAAAAATCGGCGACGGTCTCTTGTTCATCGAGTTCGAGTTCGTCGAACGACTGACTCAAGGCCGTAGGGTCGACGACTTCGGTCGTCATATCGAGCAGCGCTTCGGCCTTCGCCAGCAGCTCGGCGTCGTAGGTGTAGCCGCCGTTGATGACAACTTGACCGTGCGCTTGCGACACCCGCGACACCTGACGGAACTGATCGACCGTGGGAACGTAACGCACCACATCGTGCTGTTTGCGGTAATCGCCGAAGGTCATCTCGCCTTGCGAAGTCTCGAAGACGAGCCAATCCATCACGAGCCGGTAGAACTCGTCGTCGGTGGTCGCCAGGCTCTTGATCGCCATGCTGTGCAAGCTGATGATCCGGTCGAGCTTACGGGTGTCCTTTTCAGCCAAGTCCATCAAGTACGTCCGCAGGCAGTCTCCCAAAGTTTCGCGGGCCATTTGAAGTTTGGCATCTTCGTAAAACGACTCACGCGACGCCGTCGGCCGGAGGTCGTTGGCGTTGACCGCGGCCTTGACGAAGAATGCCCAATCGGGCAGCAAGTTCTCGACGTTCTCCGAGAGCAACATATTTTTCAAGTAGACGCGGTGGGCCCGCTTACTCGTCAGCGTGACGGCATACGGCAGCACGTACGCCAAGCCTTCGACATCGCCGGCCTTCGACTTCAGCGGGATGGCGTCGAAGAAGTCGGCCTCGAAGATCTCGCGACCGAAGTCGAGGTACGACTTGTTGCGATCGCGGTCGTTTTTGTACTTCTCCCTCCAAGGGGCACCGTGCTCATTGATGACTTGGTTCACTTTGCCGTGCGAAATCCGGATCGGGAACGGGAGCAACCCACCGAAATGCTTGGCCAATTCTTTGACCCGACCCGGTTCAAAATGTTCTTCGCACCCCGCCTTGGCCGTGAGCCAAACTTGCGTGCCCGGTTCCAAATCGCGATCGATTTCTTTGAGGGTGTACGTCCCATCCGGCTTCGCTTTCCACTCCACCGCCGACGTGTTGGCTTTCGCACTTTTGGAATAGACGGTGATGGCATCCGACACGACAAAACAAGAAAGAATTCCGATGCCGAACTGGCCGATGTAGTCGGTCTGGCTTTCTCCTTCGAGTGCGCGTTTGGAACTGAGGCCGATGGTGGCGAGGAACGTGTGAACTTCTTCGGGCGTGAGGCCGATGCCGTTGTCGGACATCATCACGGTCGGGGCCTTGCCCTTGGCGTGGTGGATCTCCATGCGGATATCGCCGACGTGTCCTTTTTCGAGCTTCTGCCGGGCGGTGATGGCATCGGTGGCATTCTGCATCAACTCCCGGACGAAGACCTCCGGCCCGCTGTACAGGTGGTTCGAGAGCAGGTCGATGATACCGCCGAGATTGATCTGGAATTTATGATCCACGGAAGCGGGTCTCCGAAGCGGTGGGTTCGACTGCGATTAATTCCCGAGCTGGGCGAGGCGCCAGCGTTCTAAATACGACGGTCTTACGAAAGGATCGAGTTTGTCCGCGAACTCGATCGGTAATTGGAGTTGGTGGATCAAGGCTTGGACGTCGACGAGGTCTTTCTGTCGCCATTCGGCCGTACCCGAAGCGAGTTTCAATTCGACCAGAGTCTGCAATGAAATGGTCGGTATTCCACGAATGATGACCGAGACACGTTCGGGATCGGGGAAACTGATCGGTTTCGGTAGGCCATCGCCGGGAAATTGACCAGTGACGAGAAACTCGATTTTGACACCGGTATCTGCGTCCTTCAGATTCTTACTGCCCGTGAATGGAGGGATGTAGCCGAGACCCGTCAACTCGTTTTGGATTCGCTCCAACCCTTCCGGTGTCACGAGCAAATCAACATCGTCGGTGAACCGTTGGTACCCGTGATGGAACATCGCCAAGCCCCCGACCAGCGCGTAAGGCACTCCGATGACCGCAAGACGACGGGCGAGTTTGTCCAGAGTCTGAAAGGGCTTACTGGATGAATCGAAGTGCATATCTCCCTCCCGAGCCGCCCACCAGGGATCGGCGTTCAATTGCATTTGATAGTCCATCGCGATGTCCATGCA
>JAYSYJ010000287.1:0-9418 GCA_043727675.1 Fimbriiglobus sp. | reverse complement strand
CCTGATGCCACCTACGACAGCCTGTTCCTCTCCAATTACGCCAGCATCAACCTAAGGGATGAATTGTCGCGGTTGCCGGGGGTCGGCAACGTCACGGTGTTCGGCGCCGGCCAGTATTCGATGCGGGTCTGGCTCGATCCCAACAAGCTGCAGGTGCGCGGGCTGATGCCGCAGGACGTCATCCAGGCGATCCAGCAGCAGAGCCAGCAAGTCACCGCCGGCCAGGTCGGCGCGCCGCCGGTGCCATCAGGACAGGCGTTCCAGTACACGCTCAATGTCAGTGGCCGGCTTGATGATGTCAGCGAATTCGAGAACGTGATCGTCAAGGCCGGCACCAGCGGCGACGTCACCCGCGTGCGCGACGTCGGCTGGGTCGAGCTGGGGGCGCAGACCTACGGCCAGGTGTTCTCGCTCAACAACAAGCCTTCGGTCGGCATCGGCGTATTCCAGTCACCCGGCGCCAACGCGCTCGAGGTCGAAAAGGGGTCGAGACCAAGATGGCGGCGCTGACCAAGGCATTTCCGCAGGACATCAAATACGACACGCCGTTCGACACCACCAAATTCGTCTCGGAATCGATCAAGGAAGTCTACAAGACCCTGATCGAGGCCGGCCTGCTGGTGCTCGTCGTGATTCTGATCTTCCTGCAGGACTGGCGCGCGATGCTGGTGCCCGCCACCACCGTGCCGGTGACCATCATCGGCGCCTTCGCGGCGATGGCCGCGCTCGGCTTCACCGTCAACATCTCGACGCTGTTTGCGATCGTGCTCGCGATCGGCATCGTGGTCGACGACGCCATCGTCGTGGTCGAAGCGGTTCAGCACCACATTGAAAAAGGGTTGGCACCACGGGAAGCGACCGCGAAAGCGATGGAAGAAGTGGCCGGGCCGGTGGTGGCCGTGGGTGTAGTGCTCTGTGCGGTCTTCGTCCCCTGCATGTTCTTCCCCGGCATCGTCGGTCAGTTTTTCCGACAATTCGCGCTCACCATCGCCATCAGCACGATGATTTCGACGTTCAACAGTCTCACGCTCAGCCCGGCACTCGCGGCGTTGCTGCTGCAATCCAAAGATGCCCGCCCCGACTGGATCACCCGGGCGATCCAGTTCGCGTTCGGCTGGTTCTTCCGCATCTTCAACTGGGGTTTTGACCGGCTCGGCCGGGGTTATACCTCGCTGGTTGGCAAGTTGATCCGCGTCCCCATTTTGGTGCTCGGCTTATATTTGGTGCTCGTCGGCTTGGGCTACCGCGGCTATGTGAAACTGCCGACGGGGTTCATCCCATCGCAAGACAAAGGCTACTTGATTGCGAGTGTTCAATTGCCGGACGCGGCGAGTGCGGAACGCACCCGTGAGACGATGGATCACATCGCCAAGATCGCCATGGAATGCACGGTGGATGTTCCCGCTAAACCCGGCGACGAAGGAGCTGTCGAAAAAGAAATCAACGGTGTCAAACGCTGGGTCAAGCCGGTCCGGCCGGTCGCCCACGTCAATTCGGTCGCGGGGAACTCGTTCGTACTCAGCGCCTATGGTTCGAGCTTCGGTTCGATGTTCATCATTTTGAAGCCGTTCGCGGAACGTGCTGACCCGGCTCTCTACAGCGAAGCCGTGGCGCAGGAACTCCGCAAACGAATGGGTGCCGCTGCCCCCGAAGCGCAGATCAACATTTTCGGTGCCCCGGCCGTGCCGGGATTGGGCCGTGCGGGTGGAATCAAATTCATGGTGCAAGATCGCGGTGAGGTGGGCCCGCGCAGCCTACAAGCGCAAACCGAGAACCTCATCGACAAAGGGAACAAGCAACCCAGTCTGCTTGGGTTGTTCACGGTCTACAAAACCAGTTCGCCGCAACTCTCGGTGACGGTCAACGAAGCCAAGTGCAGCGACGAAGGGGTCGAGCCACTGGATGTCTACGCCACCATGCAGGCGACCCTCGGTCAGCGCTACGTGAACGACTTCAATTTGTTCGGCCGAACCTGGCAGGTGAACGTTCAATCGGACGCCTTATATCGCCATACCCCGGAGGATGTGAAGTATCTGAAAGTGCGTAGCAAAAAGGGCACGCTGGTGCCGTTGAACACGCTGGCGGAAATCAAGTCAATCAGCGGGCCACTGGTCATCACGAGGTACAACATGTACCCCGCAGCGGCCATCAATGCGAGCGTTGCCCCCGGGGCCAGCAGCGGCGAAGCGACGGCTGTGATGGAGCAACTCGCCAAGTCCGAATTGCCGACAAACATGGGGTACGAATGGACGGAACTCACGTTTATCGAACAGCGTTCCCGCGATACCGGCATGGCCGTGTTCAGCCTGGCCGTGTTGGTCGTGTTCTTGGTGCTCGCGGCCCTCTACGAAAGTTGGACTTTGCCGCTCGCCGTGATCCTCGTGGTGCCGACCTGCGTGGCCTGTTCACTCGCCGGGATTTGGATGACCAACTGGGACACCGTCCTGGCCAGCGACTTCGACGTGAGCTGGCTACCGTGGAATCCGATGACTGCGCTGGGCATTTTGAAACCAGACACGATTTACGGTGTGAACGTCGCCAGCAGTGTCGGGCTGAGCAAGCAAGATGTGAACCTGTTCACGCAGGTCGGCTTTGTGGTGCTCATCGGCCTGGCTTGCAAGAACGCGATTCTGATCGTCGAATATGCCAAGCTCAAGCGCGATGCCGGAGCCGACCGCCGAACCGCGATCCTCGATGCGTGCCGCTTGCGACTCCGTCCGATCCTCATGACCAGCTTCGCCTTCATTCTCGGTGTCATGCCTCTGGCCTTCGCTAGCGGCGCCGGGGCCGAGATGCGGCAAGCCCTCGGCATTGCCGTTTTCTCCGGGATGCTCGGGGTCACCCTCTTCGGCGTCCTATTCACGCCGGTGTTTTACGTCGTCGTCGACCGTGTCGCCGGGGGCCGCATCTTCCATTCGCGGTTGGCCCACTGGCTCCGTGACGGATTGATGAACATCGTGCTGTTGCGCTTCCCGCGCCGCGTGGGCGGACTGATTCGGTTGAAGCTTTCCAAACGCAGCGTGGCTCGTTGAGACTCGCGGTTTATCTAGGGGGTCTCCGTGTTCGCTCGCTTCTTCATCGACCGACCGATCTTCGCCGCCGTGCTGTCGATTCTCGTCACGCTCGGCGGGGCCGTCGGCTTGCAACGCTTACCGGTCGCACTGTACCCGGAGATCACCCCGCCGACGATCGAGGTCTCCACGAGTTACCCCGGCGCGAACTCCAAAACCATCTCGGACACCGTGGCGGCGCCCATCGAGCAGCAGGTCAACGGCGTCGAAGAAATGCTGTACATGACCTCCACCTCGACCAACGACGGCAACTACACCCTCACCGTGACGTTCCGCCCCGGTGCCGACTTGAACATTTCCCAAGTGCTCGTCCAGAGCCGGGTGAACACGGCGTTCAAGAACTTGCCCGCGGAGGTGCAACGCCGCGGCGTGACTGTCAAGAAGAAGTCGGCGAATGTGCTGATGATCGTGAATCTATCGTCGAAAGATTCTGGACGTAAAGAACTCTACCTGAGCAATTACGCCACGATTCAACTGCGCGACGAACTGGCGCGGATCGAGGGCGTCGGCGACATCGTCTTCCTCGGCCAGCGCGACTACGCCATGCGGATCTGGATCGACCCGATCAAGCTGGCCGCGCGCGGGCTGTCGCCGGACGACGTGACTCACGCCGTCGAGCAGCAGAACGCGCAGGTGGCCGCGGGGCAGATCGGTCAGCCGCCGGTGCCGACGGGCCAGGCGTTCCAGTTCACGATCAATACGCTCGGTCGGTTGTCGGAACCGGATCAGTTCAATGAGATCGTGCTGAAGACGGACGACGGTGGGCGAACCATCCGCATGAAAGATGTGACGGTCAAAATTGAACTCGGCGCCGTGACCTACGATCAGCTCTGCACGCTCGACGGCCAGCGCTCGGTGGCGCTGTCGGTGTATCCGCTGCCGGGGGCGAACGCGCTGGCCACGGCCAAGCTCATCAAGGACAAGATGCGGGAGTTGCAGGCCCGCTTCCCCGACGGCGTCGAGTACGAGATCGTCTACGACACGACGCCGTTCGTGCAGGAGTCGATCGACGAGGTGTTCACCACCCTGCTGATCGCGGTCGTGCTCGTGGCCCTCGTGATGCTGCTGTTCCTCCAGAGCTGGCGGTCGGCGCTGATCCCCCTCGCCGCGGTCCCCGTGGCGATCGTCGGCACCTTCGGCGTCATGGCGCTCATGGGCTTCAGTTTGAACACGCTTACCCTTTTCGGCTTGGTTCTCGCTGTCGGCATCGTCGTGGACGACGCCATCGTAGTGGTCGAAGCGGCGGAGTACCACTTGAGCAAGGGGCTGAACTCGAAGGACGCCACCGCTCAGGCGATGACCGATGTCGCCGGGCCGGTGATCGCGGTGGGTTTGGTGCTGGCGGCGGTGTTCATCCCGTGCATCTTCATCACCGGCATCGTCGGGCAGTTCTTCCGCCAGTTCGCCGTCACCATCGCCATCAGCACGTTGATCTCGACGTTCAACAGCCTGACTCTGACACCGGCACTCTGTGCACTGCTGCTGGAAAAAGAGGAGCGTGGCGGCCGTCGCCAGTCGCCGTTGCCGAAGCTGGCCTATGCCCTTCTGTTGGGATACGTCGGCTATAAAGTGATCCAGCAATTCTTCCCGGCGTGGACGCTGCCGATCTTCGGGTGGTGGGATCAACGGTTGACGAATCTCCACATCACTTCCGAAACCGCACGCGTCGTGGGCACCGCGCTCACGGTCGCACTGCCTGGCGTGCTCGCAGGGTACTTTGTCGCCCCCGTCTTGAACTGGATCCTCAGTTGGCTCTTCTACGGCTTCAACATCGTCTTCGACTTCGCCACACGTGGCTACCTCCGCGTCGTCCGGGCGTTACTCGTACTTTCGGTGTTGGTGCTGTTCATTTACGGCGGGCTGCTCTACGGCACCTTCCACGTGATGACGACGACGCCGTCCGGTTTCATCCCGCAACAAGACAAAGGCTACCTCATCGTCAACCTGCGCATGACCGACGCGTCATCGCTGACCGAAACTCAAAAATCCGTGACGCTCCTCGAAGCGATGGCCCGCGACATCCCCGGTGTCAATCACACCGTCGCCGTATCCGGGTTGTCGGCGCTGTTGGGAGGGAGTTCCTCAAACGTCGCCACCATTTATGTGATGCTCAACGAGTTCCAAGATCGCCTCGGCCACGGCGGAACCGCCGACGACATCGCGGCGGTACTCCGGGAACGGTGGCTGAGCGAAGCCCGCGATGCCACCATCACGGTGCTCGGGGCGCCGCCCGTCGATGGCCTCGGCGCAGCGGGGGGGTTCCGCATCATGATCGAAGACCGAGCGGCCAACGACACCCAAGGGTTCGCCCTCCAACGTGTCGGTGATCGTACCGTCGAAGAAGGCAACGCCGCCGTAGAATTGCAGGGATTGTTCTCGGGCTTCCAAGCCGATTCTCCGTGGATCGAACTGACACTCGACCGCGAGAAGGCCGAGAGCAGCGGTGTTCGCATCCGCGATATCCAAGAAGCGATGGAGAAATATTTCGGTTCGGAGTACGTCAACGACTTCAACCGATTCGGTCGCACCTGGCAAGTGATCGTGCAGGCGGACGCCAAGTTCCGCGACAAATTGAAGACACTCGGCCAAGTGCAAGTGAAGAACGCGAAGAACGACATGGTGCCGTTGAAGGTCTTCCTCGGCGACCGCGAAGCGGTCGGGCCGATGATGGTGGTGCGCTACAACTTGCACCCCGTCAACCCCGTGACCGGCAACGCCAAACCCGGAGTGAGCTCCGGTGAAGCGATTGCCAAGATGGAGGAAGTGACCAACAAGAATCTCGACCCCGGCATGAAAGCGGAGTGGACCGAACTGGCCCAACTTCAACTCGATAGCGGCAACACCGCCCTCTGGGCCTTCGTGCTTTCGGTAGTGTTGGTCTTCCTCGTGTTAGCGGCCCAGTACGAGAGCTGGGCGTTGCCGCTCGCCGTGATTCTGGTGGTACCGATGTGCTTGCTCTGCGCCGCCATCGGCGTCCGCATTGCCGGGCAAGACATCAACGTCTTCACGCAGATCGGCTTTGTGGTCTTGGTGGGGCTGGCCTGCAAGAATGCGATTCTCATCGTCGAGTTCGCACGCAATCGGCACGCCGCCGGGGCGACCCGCAAACAGGCGACACTCGAAGCGTGCCAGCTTCGGTTGCGGCCCATCATCATGACGAGCGTCGCATTCATCCTCGGCGTGGTGCCACTAGTGTTCGCCCGAGGGGCCGGGGCCGAAATGCGGCAAACCCTCGGCACCGCCGTGTTCGCCGGCATGATCGGCGTCACGGCGTTCGGCGTGTTCCTCACGCCCGTGTTTTTCTTCGTGATCCAATGGGCCAGCGACAAACTACGGGGAACCACAAATTAGCCGCGAGACGCAGTCGAATGCGAGCACTGTAGTTGGCTCCATTCGGCGTCATGGCGTAACTATTAGAGGCGCATCGCCTTTCCAGAAAGTTGGTTGCTTTCTGGGCAGAAAGTTACTTTCCAACGGAGGGGGGGGTATGGTGTCGGAAAGGGCAAACAAAGTCATACCGTCACTTCAGCCCTTTCAGAAATGCCAGCAAATCGGCCAGTTCCTGTTTCGTGAGTTGCTGATCGAGGCCCGCCGGCATGATCGAAACGGTACCCGCTTTGAAGGTGTCAATGTCGCCGCGCGGAATGCGAATTTCTTCGGTCGCACTGATGGTCAGCACGATTTCGTCGGGGGCATCCTTTTTCAAAATGCCACTGTGGCTGCGACCATCCAACCGAACCACTTGCACCGGTTCGTAACTGCGGACGAAACTCGCACTCGGCAACACGATCGATTCGAGCAAGTCTTTTTCCACACGGATGCTACCAATCCGCGAAAGATCCGGGCCGATCATCCCGCCGACGTAGCCGATTTTGTGACAGGTCGCACAATTGGTCTTGGCCGAGTTGAAAATCATCTGCCCGCGTTTACTGTCACCGGGCTGCGTACCCACCAACAGTTTGTCGAGGCCCGCCCGCTGGGCTTTCAAACCTTCATCGAGTTTGTCGAAGAATCTGGCGGCCTCGGCCTGCACACTTTTCGGGCAATCCACAAATAGTGGTTTGAGTTGCTCGGAACGGAGCGCCGCTCGAAGAGTTTGAGTATCGAGGGCCTTGAACAGCGCGAGACCGACGGTTTCATCCGGGTTCTTGGCAAAGAGTTTCAACAGCTTGTCGAGATCGAGTAGCGACACTTTCGGGAGTAAGCCGACGACCTCCCGCAACTGTTCCGAAGTCAATTTCGCGTTCAACAACACCTCGGCCGCATCGCTGCGCGGCGTCGCGGGTTTTTCAGCATCGAGTGCACCCAACACGAACTCCAAAATTGATGCATCCAGGCCAGTCGGCTTGGCGACGAGAAGCGCGAGCAAGCGTTCCCGATCCGGTTGCTTGGCATCGCGGAAGATGGTTCGTAACGCCGTTTCGAGATTCTCAGACGGTAGCGCCGCCGTGGGATAAGCCCGCAATGCCGTTAACGCTGCCAAAGTCCACTCGGCACGTCGCAGTGGCGCCACCGTGTCCTGTTTCACCAATGTTTTACCCAAAGCGTTTCGCCAAACGCTCGGCATCGATTTCAATTTGGCCCGGCACATCACCTCAACGGCGACGAGTTGGCTGATGTTGTCCGCTAGCATCGTTTGCACATCGGCGTTACTCACGAACTGAACGATGCGTTCGGGAATTGCTGCTCCGGACTGCATGGACTTGGCGAAACTCGCCGCGAGATCTTGACCCCAGCCTGGGTGCCGGGCAGCAATCCACCACGCCGTTTCGTTCAGATTCGCATCCTTAGAGTCGAGGTGCGGTTGCACTTCGCTGAAGGTGAGTTTGGCACCGGATATCTGTTCGAGCGCAACCAACGCCGCACGAATCACACGCGCGGACGGGTGGGCCAGTGCTCGCCGGATTTCGCTGATATCGGCAATGTCGATTAATCCCCGTGTCAGCGCGGTATCGAGTACGGAGTCGTTGTCGGGCAATGCAAGCGCTTCGAGAAATCGCGGTGCGGATGACGTGAATTGCGAACCATTGACCACTTTCAAGACCGAGGAATACCGTGCTCGCAAATCCCGTTCTGCCAATTCGGGAGAGTCTGCGTTCGCACGGATGGCTTTGGCAATATTCCCGGGGCCAATGCTCGTTCGACTCACGCGGTAGATGGCCCCCAGCACTTCCTTGTTCGCGAGTTGCGAACTCGGGCAGCAGAGTTTGTACCAGCCGCCGGTGTCCAAAATGATCAAACTCCCATCCGGGGCCACGGTCACATCCGTCGGGTGGAAATCGCGGTTATCCGAAGTCACGAAGTCGCTGTCGACGGTCTCATAGGTCGCCCCCTTCGGCTTCAAAATATGCCGGCTCACTTTGGACATGTTGAACTGCGCACAGAACAGATTCTCCTTGAACTCCTCGCCAAATTGCGAATGGTTGTACGCCACCAACCCGCTCGGTGCTGCTGGCCCCAGGTGGGTCATGGGTTCGGAGAATTTCGCCCCCGTGCGGATGTGACCCTCGACACATTCATGATCTTTCCCGTAGACCGCGCCGTAAGTGTTGTGGATCAGCCCATCGCGTTTACCCGCTTCGGGGTGCTGTAAAAATGTCGTCGAAAAGAACAGGTCATTTTTGACCCACGCGACTCCGACGGGGTTGTCCATGCCGCCGGTCATCACCACTTCCAAATTCTTGCCGTCCGCGTCCGCCCGGAAGATGTGCGAAGCCCGCGTCTTGAATGATTTGCCATCCTTCAACGTGTGAGCTTGCGTGCCGAAGCCACCTTTAGTCCAGTAGATTTTGCCATCCGGTCCAAGGTACGGCCCATGGAGATCGTTGGCGCAGCCCGTCAGCGATTTTCCATCGAACCAGACTTCGCGTTTGTCGGCGACGCCATCGCCATCGGTGTCGGTCAGTTTCAGAATCACCGGCGGCGCCGCCACATAAAGCGACCCTTGGTGCCAAAGTGTTCCCTGCATGAACGAGAGTTTTTCGGCGAACACGACAGACTTGTCGTAAACGCCGTTCTTCTTGCTGCTTTCAAGCCGCACGATCCGGTGGGTCGGGTTCTTGAGTTGCTCGGTCGGCTTGGCGTTCGAACCGGACGAATCCGAAACATAGAGGCGACCTTGTTCGTCGAAGCTCCCGTTCACAGGTCGTTCCACTAGGGGAGAACCCGCGACCGTCTCGATGGTGAAACCGTTGGGCAGTGTGAAGGTGTGCTCCCCAATTTTCACAACATGCGTTTCCGGTTGGGCTGCCGGCGCCTGTGCGGCCAACCCGAGTGCCAGCAACGACAACATGAAATACATTCGCATCGAGAACCTCTGAGCGGTGCGCCGTGTGTACGGCCACTCG
>JAYSYJ010000286.1:0-9486 GCA_043727675.1 Fimbriiglobus sp. | reverse complement strand
GCGTCGGCTGGGAGCCGACCTTGTTGCTGGAGTAGTTGGTTGCGAGTAGTGATTGAGCGAATGGACGCCCCTGCAGCTTTCTGCGGGGGCGTTTTTGTTAAGGGAAAACGATGATTAACGAAGTGATGATCCGCAATTACAAGAGCCTGCGCGATGTTCGCATTGGACTGGAGCGGTTTACGGTTTTCGTGGGGCCGAACGCTTCGGGGAAGTCGAGCGTCCTTCAGGCGATCCATGCCATTTGTAGAAACTTCATTAAAGGCAATATCAACGCAAATGACGATGTGGAGATTCACCAAGCTAAAAGCCGTAATGCTAAAGAGTCGGTAGAACTTAGCGCCAAGTCGCAAGGGCAATGGTTTCGCTATCGGACGCCTAGTATTACTGTGAAGACCGAATACCCTCCTGGTGGCTACAGTAGTTCTTATTCTGGAGCTTCATTCCGTACGGTCTCCTCGACACCAGACGGGCCCAATTGGACGGCTTGGCAGCTGAACTCCGCGTCCGATTTGCTACCCCAGTCGGTGATTCTGCAGCTCGAAGCATCGAAATTGATTCCTCCTTCGGTTAACGATCAGGGGAACCAGACGACGATGGCACCCGATGGAACGGGCATCCATTTTGCATTATCAAGTATGGCACTCAACGAACCCGACACTTGGCAAGAACTGCAAGCGGATCTGCGGAGTATTATCCCCACCGTCCGTCGGTTGAGGCACTCGAAAGTAACTCACGGCCAAATTGCTCAGCTGCTTTTCGATACAGTTGGTGCCGACTCATTAACTGCGAATCAAGTCAGCGAAGGCACTTTGCTGGTACTTGGGATGCTCACGACTCTGTACGCACCAGACCGGCCAAACCTCATCCTCCTCGACGACCTTGATCGGGGACTGCATCCCAAGGCGCAAAAAGACCTCATCGCTCTCCTGCGCAAGCTTCTGGAACGCAATCCCAACCTCCAGATCGCGGCGACGACGCATTCGCCGTACATGCTCGATTGCATGGAGCCGAACGAAGTCCGCATGACCTGTCTGGATGAAACGGGCGCGACGGTTTGCGATTCGATCACGCACCACCCGAAGTTCGAGAAGTGGAAAGACGAAATGGCTCCTGGAGAACTTTGGAGCCTGTTCGGAGAGAAGTGGTTGCTGGAAAGGAATGTGGCGGCATGAGCCGGAAATTCGCAGTCGTGTTCGAAGCGTCGGCAGATTTCCAAATAGCGACCGACTTGGCGGATCGTGTGTTGTGCGAAGCCATCGTCTGGCTTGACGAGGATACCGTAGTCGATCAGAGAAAATGGCTGAAAAACTCTCCCGAGGGACATCTTCTGACGTGGACGAATATCGACGATTCGGCTCGGAAGGCTGATGTTAAAGCGCACGGTCATTTCGACGGTGAACCGGCCGAACCCGACGCCATCGCCGCCCGCCGGGCGATCCGGTATCTCCGATTCGCATTCGATGATCTCGATGCGATTCTGTTGATCCGAGATCAAGACAAAGTCCCGGAACGAAAGAAAGGCTTGGAGCAAGCACGGAGTGAAAACCATCATGGACTTCCCATCGTCATCGGACTCGCCGTCGTCGAGCGCGAAGCTTGGGTGTTGAGCGGTTTCGATCCAGCCAACGAGGACGAAACAACCCTGTTGGTTGAGGAGCGGCAAAACTTGGGCTTCCAACCTCATGAAAAAAGTCACTTGCTCACTGCCTGCACAAACGACCAAGCCAAACGTAGCCCCAAACGTGTCCTCCAGGCGTTGACCGCCGGCGACCCGACCCGTCAACAAATATGCTGGCAAACGACCGCGCTAGCCACACTCCGCGAACGCGGAACCGAAAATGGACTCGCGGATTACCTTGATGAGGTCCTTCGCAAACTCGCTCCGCTCCTCGGGCACCCCGATTCCGATTCCAGCGTGTGCTAGGCTTTGCCGAACCCACATGCCGGAGATTCCCCCATGGCCCGTTTTTGCGAACCGTGCCGACTGCATTCCACCGACGACTCGATTCGGGAATGTCCGCAGTGCGGCGGCGTGGTCAAGTTCACGCTGTTGCCGCCGTTGAACGAAGATGCCGGGCCGATGGCGGGTGTTCAATCGCGGCGTCAGCGCACTGCGGTCGCCGTCGAATTGGAACACCGAAGTCGCGCCAAGTGGTACTATGTCGGCGGCGGGTTGGCCATGGTCGCCCTGTTGGCATTGGTGTTCACCAACAGTTTGGGCGAAAGCTTCGAGAGCCGCGTCAAGAAGGTGAAGCCGGGGATGCCGATGGAGCAAGCGGCTTGGACGATGGGCGATAAGAATCAGTCGAAGGCGAAGAAGTACAGCATTTCCATCGGCGACGACGGCAACCCGGATCGGATGCCCGATTTCGAACGACCGGTCGATTTTTCCGGTTCTGGGTATGTGGTCTACGAAGGGCTGATGGACGGTGTGAAGATCCACTACCAAAACGGCATCGTCACGCAGGTCGAAGAAGTCGCCCGGCAAGGTGGGATGCGCAAGCGAACCACCGTCTGGGAAAAGTGATCCATTTATTTCCGGGCCATCAACCGCAAAAGTGTTTCGGCGGCGACGCGGGCGAATGCCGGATCGTCGATGTGGAGATCCACTTCGATCAATTCGATACCGGCGACCCAATTCCGCAGACTTTGGAACAGGGCTTCATTCGCTTCGGGCCACCAAAATGACCCGCCTTCGCAATCGAGGGCGGAGACGCCGCGTAACGGCAGCAGAATCGCCGTGGGCCCCTTGGCTGCGCACGCTTTTTGGGCGATCTCCAGACCCAGCCGGTCGTTCTCTTCCGGGGTCGTCCGTATCAGGGTGGTCGTCGAATCGTGTGCGTGGACGCGCCGACCGGCGGGAATGCCGTTCGGTTCGAAGTTCAGCCGGTCGAGTCCACCGACGCTGATCACTTGGGGCAATCCGCGAATGGCCGCCGCCGTCAGACGATCCGGCCCGGCGCCGAATCGGCCGCCCATCAGTTCGTCGGCCAGTTCCGACGTCGTCAGGTCGAGAATCCCCGAAAAGTGCCCCTCCTGGATCAACTGTTCAATCGCCCGCCCGCCGTGCCCGTTACATTGGAACCCGGTCACTTCATGGCCCGCCTGATTCAGGCACTGCCGGGCCGTTTGAGCTCCTGGCAGTGCTAGTCCAGACAGTGTCGCGGCGATGGCCGACTGAGCGGGGATGTCGGTGAATTCGACACCTTTTTCTTCGAGTGTCCCAATCGTCGAAACGGTCATACCTTTCCCCGGCTCCGCAAGAAATCTCATGCTATGGTAGCGGCAACTGTTTTCTTTGCACTCTGGCCTACCATGCGACTTTATTTGTTCAAAGTCTTGAAGTCCGGTTTGCCGACGGCGGCGATCCTCGCCGTGTGCGGCTACGTCTTCGCGCAATTCGCCGGGATGTGGTATGTCTCGGAGGCCGGTGGCCGCACCCTGCCCGTCGGATCGGGCGAGATTGCGGATACTTTAGAATGGCGCTTGCCTCTGACGATGGCCGCGTGGGGCTTCGGTCTCATCGCGCTGTTCGAGGGTGTGTTGTCCATCTGGCGCCAACCGGCGGTATTGGAAGTTCCAGCCGAGGTGGAGACGGTCGATGAGACGGAACAACTGTTGTTGAAGTTGTTGGAAGAAGCTGAGGCTGCGGAAGCGGAACGGCAAATCAAATTCGCGTTGGCCCAGACGCCAATGCCCAAACAGATCGTGAGCCATCCGGTGGTCGTCCCACAATTGGTGGCGGAGTACAAATGAGCAACGCCCACTGTTCCCACGAGAAATCGCGTGTGGAACGGCAGGCGTAATAGTGTCGGGGGATGAGGTCGTCCTTCGGCCCAACGTTAACAAGATAGAACGGATTTCACGCGCAGACTCACTTCCGAGTCATTTTCACACTAGCTTCATCGCACGGTTGGTAAACGGTTGAGTTGTTAAGAAAATACCGTTCCACAAATCGGTGGAAGGCCCAACCGGCCAGCAACGACAGCACTAAACAAGTCGGCAATGTGAACCGCACCGTGTCGAGCGTCGTGGTGGCACCGTGGCTGTAGAAGCACCAACTCACAATCAGGGCAATCGGCGCGTGCATTAAATAGAGACTGTAACAGCGCTCGCCGCACCACCGCAGCGGAGCGAGACCGCGAGCCGTCGCCGTGAAGGAATCGAATCGGTAGGCCCAGCCGACTAGCAGTGCGGCCGCGAAGGCCACGACCAAGTTGGACGGGATTCCCGTTGAGAACGCGGAGAGATCGGGAACGGAGCGCGCCGCCCAGACGAGCGCCGCCACGAGCAACCCATCCAGGGCGAACTTCAAGATCGGCGTGGCCCGGTGGCAGCGGTAGTAGACGCTCACTCCGGCGGCGAATGCGAGCCACAACCCATCGAAAAAGAACCCCTCGACGGCGAACGGCAGTACGATCACGTCGATCAATCGCAGGGCGACGAAAGCCGAGATCGCGGCGACGGCGACAAAGAGCCAGCGGCGTGCGACTGCGGCGCACGCGGCCATGACGAGGTAAAACTGCTCTTCGTAGCAGAGCGTCCAGAGATGGCCCGCGAAGTAGTTCTTCGGTGGGCCGACGACATTCCCACGCCATTCTTCCGTCAGTGTGAATTGCCCGAACCAGTGCCACCACCCCAATGACTGTGGCCGGGGAATCGGCTGATCGAAACCGGCGGTCGGGCCGGGCATCATCGCATCGGGCAGAACCATGAGCGCCGTCGCGGTGAGGATCAAGAAGATCCAGAGCGGTGGGTAGATCCGCCGCAATCGCCGAATCAAGAATGTACGAATCGGCCGGCCGCGTTCGACCGTGTTGACGGCCGCCGCCGCGATGCAGTAGCCGCTGATGACGAAAAAGAGTGGCACGCCGATCCACAGTCGCCCGCATACCCAACAGAGCCAATCGGCAACGGTACCGCCCTCCGTTTGCACGCGGGCTAAAAAGGCACCGTCGGCAACGTACGCGGCCGTGCTGTGAAAGGCGATCACCCCGAGGCAGGCGAGACCACGCCAAGCGTCCAGTGTGGCGTAGCGCGGTTGGGTCATGCGTCGATCCAATCGCGGAATTGCATAGCTTTCCCGACCCACGATTCCGACACGAGCCGTCGGCGTGCTTCCAATTGCGACAACGGCGTGTCACCGGTTAACCGCGCCAGCACGGCCGCGGTGAAAAGATCCGGGGTGCTCGCCACATCGAGTGCGTCGGCCCAGAGCCGTGTCGTGCCCAGTTCCCGAACCACGCACGGCTGGCCCGTGGCCAAATACTCCTTCAATTTCAGCGGTTGCATCGCCTGCGTCACCGGGGCGTCAATATACGGCATCACTAGCACACTCGCGGCGGCGGCGAGTGTTGGCAACCGTTCGAGTTTCGCGGCCGGTCGTACCGCCACGCGGGGAAGTCGCAAGAGCGCCGGGTCGGGGGCTTCCTGCGGACCGACGAAAACGATCGTACCATGAGTCATCGAACGGCCGAGATGGGCGACGAAATCCAAATCCATCCGGCGATCGATGACACCCCAGAACAGTATCAACGGCCGTTCGAGACCGACGAGCTCAGGCGGTGCTTCGGCCGACGCCGACGCTTGCCAAAATGGGAGATTCACCCCATGCGTGAGCAAGTGGGCCGTCTTACCAAGCGACGCGAGTTTGCGAATCAGCGTGTCACTGACGGCGATGGTGGTATCCATCTTCGGCACGAGATCTCGTTCCAACGTCGCCATGGTGGCACCGTCGTACCCGGGCCAAATACTGAAGTCGTCCACGCAGTAGTAGACCCATTTCGCCGCAGGGAGTTCCCCTACGAGATCGGCCACGAGTGGCAGCGTGGTGATGATGACCGGCGGCTCGGGCAGCGCTTCGACGAGGGGCCGCAACGCTTTCAACAGTAGTTTGCGATTGAGAGAGCGGGCGAACCGTGTGCGAAACGAGGGCCACATTTTCGGGGCCACGATCCTGGGTGCGTGCGACACGTCGCTGTCAAGCGTGTTCGGTGCTGCTCCGGCCCAGCCCTTCAGTTTGCCCGCAACACGTTTTACCGTACCCCAATCGAGTCGAGGCGGTCGGGTGCCGATGGTGTTCACCCAGGTGACGGGTTGATCAGGGAGCAGCGCCCGAATGAGGTGTTGGCAACTGGACGGATGCCGGCCCCAATCGTCGGCGAAGACGAGCCAGGGTCGGAGCGGACGCGGAGTTTCGATCATCGCCGTACTTTATAAAAAATCTTCGAGATGAACGCTTCGGCCGCGAATACCAACAACACCAGTGCCAGTAGGATCGGGAAGAGCGGAATCGGTTGATCGAACTTCGTGGTCACAATGTCGCGGAGTTTCAGCTCCTTTTCGTTGGAGACCACGGCCTGCGGCCCAAAGAGCGCTTCGATGCTCGCCTCGGGGACTTTATCCAGCGTGCTTTCGTCCTTCGACACGGCCAGCCCGATGCGTTGTTCGTACGGGTCGCCCTTGGCTTTGATCCGGAATTCACCGGCGTTGAGGCTCAGGGGCGGGCCGATCTTGAACTGGGCCCCGCGCAACTGCACCGCCTGCGGTGCACTTTGTTTCTCCCCCGCTTTCAAGGCGTCCACTTCCTTCGGGTTGGCATCTTGCCCGGACACGCCCGGCCCCGAGAACTGCCACTGCACCGGTTTGCCCGCCAGTTCCGTCGGCACCTTCAACAGCACATCCGGCCCCGTGCTCAAGTTGTACTCGGCGTCGTCCGGGCTACCGACGAGGTAACGAATCAACAAATTCGGAAACACCGTGGCCCACGACGAATTCGTCGTCTTCCAGTAATCGTTCCACGTCTGCGTGCGGTCGTCGTCGGATTGCGGGTCGATGCGAGTACTCAGCAGCAGCACCTTGCCTTGCCCGAAGCTACCTTCGACGATGGCCGGCAGTCGCTTGGTTTTATCCTCTTCGCCGTCGTCGTAGGAAACGACGACTTGCGAGTTCGGCTTGAGGCCGGTGAGTTTCCAGTGGCGCCAGGCTTTGCGCGGGTTCCGCACCACATCGACGTTGCCCCGTTTCTTCCAATCGAGAAACGGCTCCATCAGCTTGTGTTTCAAGTCGTCGTCGGAGTCGATTTTCCAACTCACCCCACCGGGCCGCTTCGGGTCATCCAGTGGCCAGTTGATGGGGCCTTCGAGAGTCGCCGGCATCAGTTCAAAATTGGCATAGCCATTGTTCCGCATGCCCGGTGCGATCAGCAGCTTGCCCCCGGCTTCGACGTACGTCCGCAACGCCGCTTGCAATTTGAGCGGTTCATCGACGTTGAGCAAACAGATCGCTTCGTAGCTGCCGAAATCTTTGGCTTCGTCGGGCGTCACCACGGTGCAATCGAACTCTTGACGCTTGGCGTGGGCCAACTGCCAAAACGCCGCGTCGAATGGATCGTCGCTGATGGTCAGGATCTTGCGCTTCTCGGCGACGGCGAAGGTGAAACTGCGTTCGTTGTCGAAGGCCAAGTTGTCGTCGCGCAGCTTGAAAACGACGGTGTGGTAGCCGGGTGTCAGACCCGTAAACGCGAACGGTACACTCTGCGCAGAACCGGCCACTAATGCGACTTCGCGCGCATCGACTTTCGCACCGTCGTCGAGGCTCGCTTCCACTTTCGCGCTCGGCACGTCGGCCCCATCGGCCCGGACAGTCACGTTCAACAATGCCGGTGCGGAACCGGACAGCAACTGCGGCTTCATCGTCACGTTCAGAATCGCCACGTTCGTCGGCTTGTCCACGCCGACATCCACGAACAGGTGCGCGACCTTGGCCGCTTCCGGTGGGGCCGCCGCGTCCCGTAGTTTCACCAAACTTTCGGTGCGCGCCGTGTCCCAACTGGCACTCGTGCGATCTCCGAATACCACCACGACGCGTGGGAGTTGGTCGGTGGCTTCCGCGTCCTTGTCGGCATCTTTCAACGTGTCGTAAGCCGTCGCGAGTGCATCGGTGATTGCCGGGGCATAGCCCGTTGGCGCGGGGATCGCATCGATCCGTTTGTGGGCGTCGGGCAGATTGTCGGCAAACGTGGCGACCGGCTCGTTCGGGTCGAGAATGGCCACCCGCGATCCGGCCGGGAGGTCGTCGAGAAATTCGTGCGCACGCCGCTTGGCTTCGTCGAACCGCGATACGCCCTGCACTTTATAACCCATACTCGGGCTGGTATCGACAATCAGCACGGCCGCGACGGCTTGTTCACCGAGGCCCGAGAAGAAGGATCCGCCACCCAGCAAGGTGAAGTCGCCGATGATCGGCGCTTTGTACTTCTCGCCGATTTTGGGTTGGAACAACGCCAGGGCGAAGAGCAGGATCAACAGCATCCGCAGGGCGAGCAGCAGGAAGTGGCGCAGCCGCATCTTCCGCTGGTTCGTCTTTTGCTTTTGTTGCAGAAAGCGCAGCGCTGGGAAGACGAGCTTCTTCGGTTGCTGCTTCATGATCAAGTGAAGCAACACCGGCAGCCCGGCCAACGCGATACCAGCTATCAAGATCGCATGCATAATCGTCGATTGTACGCCGATTGGGAATCGGTGGCAAAACTCGCAACCGAGCGAAAAGATTTGCCAAACGCTACTCTTAGAGTAGTTCACGGGATCGCGTCGAATCCGGCGAGCAGGAATGAGCTGCCTAATTCTTGGGGGTAGGGCAATCCTGCAAAGCGAACCCGGGCGAGCCGACAGGAGACACTCGCTTTTTTCTGATTTCAGTACGAATTTGCCAATCCGCAGTCTCACCGTGCAACAGCGTGCTACATATTTGTGTTCTGCCCAGCGTTATTGTTGGAATTTTCTTCAATTTACGATCCGGGCAGAATCCTCTTCTCCGCATTCGGAATCCAGGTTTCCTCCAGCCATGGCTGCACCGACTTCCACAGAAGAACTGATCGATCTCATCCGCAAAAGCGGCGTCGTTCCATCCGATAAACTGGAACGATTCGTGACCGAGCAAATCGATCTGAGTTCCGCGCCGAACAAGACTGTGAATCTGTTTGTTCAGAGAAAACTCCTCACGAACTTCCAGGCCAAATTGCTCATTGCCGGCCGCTTCCGCGGCTTCCGCATCGGCCAGTATTTGATGCAAGATCAGTTGGGCAAAGGGGGAATGGGTGCGGTCTATTTGGGCGTCCACGAGACGCTGCGCCGTCAGGCTGCGATCAAAGTGTTGCCTAAGGATGGGAACAAACTGGCGGTCGAACGGTTCCTGCGCGAAGCCCGCGCCGCAGCCGCGCTCGATCACCCGAATATTGTCCGCATGCACGATGTCGGCTGCGAAGGAACCCTGCATTACCTCGTGATGGAATACGTCGAGGGACAGACGCTCGAACGGTTGGTGAACGCGGGTGGGCCACTCTCGACCCAACTGGCTTTGGAGTACGTCGCCCAAGTGGCGTCCGGGCTTCAACACGCCTACGAAAAAGGGTTCATCCACCGCGACATCAAGCCGAGCAACCTCATCCTCAGCAATGACGGCACGGTGAAAATCCTCGACATGGGCCTG
>JAYSYJ010000285.1:0-9503 GCA_043727675.1 Fimbriiglobus sp. | reverse complement strand
CGCAGCGGACGACTTTCTCGGCTTCTTCTTTGTTTTTGAAACCGAGATCGATCCAGATATCGTGAAACTCGGGGACTTTCTTACGATCGTCCGGGTTTTGAAGGTGAATCGCCTTCCGCGAAATCACCCCGATATGAGGCCCGCTCGCCGTGTGCACCGCAAGGTATTGGCCGATCAACACTTGGACGTCCCAACCGCCGATGGGTTGGACGAACACGAAGCCGTCGGCGTCGATGTGCAGCACCATCAACCCGATTTGATCGCAGTGCCCGGCCAACATGATCCGGGGCGCATCCGCCGGTTGCCCCTGCGGATGCCGGACGGCAAAGACGTTGCCGTGAACATCGGTACTGAGCGCATCGGTGAACTCGGCAACGTGCTCGCGCACGACGGCTTGGATGCCCTGCTCGAAACCAGAGGGGCTGGGAGTGGCTAAGAGCTTCCGCAAAAAAGCGTGCGACGTATCGTCCATGAACCGGGAACCTAGGTGGATAATCAGAAAGGATAGCTTCGGAGTTTCGCCGAAGCGCGACAAGGAGCGACTTCGGCGAACTCGTCCCGGCGAGCCGAATCGCGTGAGCGGTCGGAGAAAAACTTTGCGCCAGTCAGCCCGAAAATTTGATCGAGTCGGCAGGCAGTCCACTCCGACCGCTCACGCAAGTCGGCTCGCCTGAATCTGTACATTATTCACATTACGACAAACTCGACTCATATAAGGCTTCGCTCATGACCACCGAATCCACCGCACCCGATCCGTCGATCGTTATCGAACTTGTGTCGGCGTTTCGAAAATCGAAGGTGCTTTTTGCGGCGTGTGAACTCGGGGTTTTCGATGCTCTGCAATTGGGGCCGAAAGCCGGGGTCGAACTAGCGGAGCAGTTGAAGTGCAACCCGGATGCACTGCAACGGTTGCTCGGGGCGGCGGTCATGCTGGGCTTGCTCACGCAGTCCGGTGGTCGGTTCGACAACACTCCGGCCGCCGCGGCGTACCTCACCAGCGATAGTCCGCGCCGGATGCTGGGGTACATCAATTATTCCAGCGCCGTCCTCTGGAAAATGTGGGACAACCTGCCGGGTGCCGTGGTGGAAGGGACACACCGCTGGAAGCAGACGTACGACCTCGACGGGGCGATCTTCTCACACTTTTTCCGCACCGATTGGCAGCGCCGCGAGTTCATCCAAGGGATGCACGCCTACGGGTTGATCTCGTCCCCTCAAGTCGTGGACGCGGTCGATCTCGGACGCTTCCGAACCTTCGCCGACTTGGGCGGAGCAACGGGGCACCTCACCGTGGCGGCCTGTCGACGCTGGCCAAATTTGCGCGGGGTCGTCTTCGATTTGAACGAGGTCATCCCGATCACGAAAGAGTTCATCCCGCCCGACGTTGCGGAGCGCATCGACGTGATCGGTGGCGACTTCTTCGCGGATGAACTTCCGAAGGCCGATGTCTATGCACTCGGTCGGATCATCCACGACTGGAGCGAGCCTAAGATCCGACTACTGCTCGCCAAAATCTACGCCGCACTTCCGTCGGGTGGAGCGTTGTTCCTCGCCGAGAAAGTGTTGGACGATTCTAAGGCGTCTCCGGAGTGGGCCGTCCTGCAACATTTGAACATGCTCACGGTCGCCGAGGGCAAAGAACGCACCCAGGGCGAATACGCGGAACTGCTTCAGGATATGGGGTTTAAGGATATCACGTGCCACCGGACGGCATCGCCGCTCGATGTGGTGCTCGGACTGAAGCCGTGATGCTTTAAGCCACAATCCCCGGCCATGTCATGGCGACCGCTGGTGGAACCGGTTTCAGCTTGTTCAGCTTGAACAATAAGGGCATCAGCACCACCAGCGTCAAAATGCCGAAGACCAGAGCTAATCCAACGGAGTGACCCGCGAAGTATTGGAGAATCGGGAAAAACGCGATGAACCAGGCCAAGAAGAGAAGCGCGTTGAGGGCCATCGCGATCCAAAGTGTCGCGGAGCTAGGGGCGTGCACTACGTTCGGCGTTTCGCCCTCCAGGTAGCGGGCACCCCCTTTTTCTTTGAACAGCTTAGTTTCTTTGCTGTAGACCTTACCGACACGGGGTTCGTCACTCATTTCGGCATCGAAACGGGTCGATTTGCCGTCGGCATCGGGGATCATCAACGCCACCGTGATGGTGCCACTGCCCGAATCGGCGAGTTTGAATTTCTGCCCGTCCGCATCGACAAACTCAGGGACTTTGGTGCCCGTTTTTAATTTGTAGGGCACGGTTTTTTCCTCTTTGGTGTTGACCCCGTACCGCACCGCGTCGAACTGGGTGATTTCTTTTGATCCGGTCGGGTTGAACTCGAAGAACGTGCCGTATTTGTTTTCCCAATCGGCCCGGGTGTTCACGAACGTCCACAACGTCAAATAGCCAGCCACGGCCAGTCCGCCGACCAAGGCCCGGAGGGGTAACCGACTGGCGGGCATACTGTAGAGATACCCTTGTAGAAACAGGGATAGCCCCCAAAATGCCGCGGTGAAAGCCAACGTGAGGACGGCGAACGTGACGACAAGAACCACGGTTGAACCCCGTCTGAACGTAGAAACCAATAGTAGCTTTATAGCGGATTGCGGACAACTCTCGCACGTGCTCTCTCGTCTTGAATGGTTAGAATGAAGTGGGTTGAGTCGTCGTAATGAGTTACCGACCGCGGTTTCCTTCCCCGCGCATACGTCCTGCCAGATTTTCTTCTTGTAGTCCCGCTGAGGAATTGCCAAAATACCGATCGGTGAGAGATCTTATCGATCCAGCTTGGCCGTCGAAGAGAGCACACATGCGAACAATGAATTTCCGCGTCGTGGTTCTGGCCAGCGTGGTCGTCGGTTTGGGGATCGCACTCCTCATTTCCACCCGATCCGCCGTCGCACAACCCATTCCTGTGTTCGCACCACCGATACCCGATGGCGAGACCCCACCCAAGCAACTGATCGAGAAATTCACGTTCCCGGAGGACCGCGATACCAACCTCAAGTTCGAGGCAGTTCTCGATTATTTGAACGTAAAGAACGCCAAGAAAACCGAATGGCCAACGGTCGTGAAGTTGGCCCAAGGACTGCTCAATGCCAAGAGCGACTTCTTTTACCAATATCAGGATCAAGAAAAACGCCGCGTGAGTGTGAAGGACGAAATCAGCCGGTTGATCGGCACTTTTTCCAAAGACGGCCGCGAGTTTTACCAAATCACTTACGGGCCACCCGCTGATGGTGAATTGAAAACGGCCAGCCAAAACGGGTACGACATCGCCAAGCTCGCGGTGGTGTCGCAAAAGTATTTCCACACGAAAGCCGGTGCCCAAGCGACGCTGTTGCTCGCGCGGATCAACTTAGAATTCGGCAATTTCCCCGAATCGGCGCATGGCTTCCAGCGTCTGCTCGCCCGCTCGGACGCGGAGGAAGTCCTCGATTCCAAAGCGTTGTTCCAAGCGACCGTGGCCCTGCGCCGCGCGGGGGAAACTCGGCGCCCGGAATTGCTCACCAATTTGTGGGACAAAATCGAGAAGAAATACCCGGCCGAAGGCGTGGTGTTCGGCAACAAGAACTACTCCCTTGAGAACTTGAAAACGGAATACGACCGCAACATCGAGTTTCTCTACGGCAAAGTGAGTACCGCCCACATTGCGATGAAAGGTGGCGAAGCCACCCGTGCGGGCGTGTCCGATGCCGGGGTGCCATTCCTCGATCCCCTATTCAGCATGCCGGTGCTATTCCGCACCGAAACCGTGGAGCAAAAGGCCGGTGCCACTTTTGTGCAAACCCAGATCACCGAAGCGTACAAACGAGCCGGATCCGACAAGAAAAAAGTCCTCTTGCCGTCGTTTTTCCCAGTCACGGCCCCGAACATGATCATCTTCCGGGGTTACGATGGCACCTACTCGTTCTACACGAAAGATGGTGTCGGCCCGACCGGCAAGCCTTACCATATCGGGGAAATGGCGTGGTTCACGCAGAGCAATGGCGGGGCGCAGGGCCTTTGGACGGACGATGTGAGGAACGTTTCGGAAAAACAGAACGCCGCAGGTTGGTGGCAGCAGTATTGGCAGATTCAAATGCCGAGTGTTCTGTTCGAGAACCCGCTTTTAGGCAGTCTCAGCCACGATGGTAAATACGTCTATCTCATCGACGATCTGGCCGTATTGCCCTACCAACAGAACGTCAATGCCGATCCTTGGGGTGGCCAGCAGCCCGGTATGATCGAAGGTCAGAAAGGAATGAAGGATTACAACAGACTCGTCGCGGTGGACATTGAAACGGGATCGGTGACTTGGACGCTCGGAGAGCTAGGGGCATCCATCAAATCGGAAGAAGAAGAGAAGATCACGAGTGCCGCCAAGTTGACGGAAAACAGTTTCTTCTTGGGGGCGCCACTCCCCATCAACGGGAAACTGTACGTGCTGTACGAACGGGAAGGCTATCTCAAAATGGCATGCCTCGACCCGCACAAGACCACAGTGGCCCCGGCCACCGCTATCAAAGCCCGTGCCAGTAATCCACCGGTGCCGGAGTTGCTTTGGATTCAAAATTTGGGCCGGGCGAATAGTCCCATCAAACAAGATTCGCTCCGTCGCATCCAATCGTCATTTATGGCGTCTGCCGATGGCGTGATCATCTGCCCGACGAACTCGGGGGCCTTGATCGCCGTCGACATCAACGCTCGGAGCTTACTGTGGGCCCACACGTACAACGCCGGCGAAGTGCGGGGGGAAATCGGCCCGGGTGGAAATCGTCCTTTCCGCGGTGGATTTCAACAATTTCCCGGAACCGCCGGTCAAGCGCTTCCGAGCGAGCGCTGGCGTTCGTCGAACCCGATCATCGTCAACGGCCGGGTGATCATGAGCGCTTACGATTCGGATCAAGTGCAGTGCCTCGAACTCCGTACCGGAAAGTTGCTCTGGACGGAAAATCGCCAAATCGAAGACCTTTACATCGGTGGAGTGGTGGCGGGTAATGTCATCATCGTCGGTCGAAACTCCGTGCGGGCGATCAAACTCGTGGGCGATCGGGACGAGAAAACAGGGCGGGAAAAGGCCGTCGCGGCTTGGAAAGAACCACTGAAGATCGGTTGTCCGTCGGGCCACGGCGTGGCGAGCAAAGACGGACTGTATTATCTGCCCGTGGTTGGAGATCCCGACAAGCCCGACTCGGCCGTACCCGCCGTTTGGGCCATCAACGCCACGACCGGAATTCCCAAGGCGAAGACGCCGTTCCGCCGGAAAGAAGGGAACTCGGGCACCGTTCCCGACGCGCGGCTATCGCTCGGAAACCTCTTGTTCCACGAAGGTCGAATGATTTCGCAATCGGCTACGGAAGTCAGTGTTTTCCCACTGATCGAAATCAAAAAGCGAGAAATGGATGAGTTGCTCGCGAAAAACCCCAACGATCCGGACGGGTTGACTTCGCGCGGGGAGCTGTTGCTAGATGAGGGCAAATTGAATGAGTCGATTGTCGACTTCAAAAAAGCGGAGTCGAGCAAACCGAGCGAGGGAACGCTCCGCAAAATCAATCTGAAACTTTACATCGCCTACACGGAGATCTTGCGGAGCGATTTCGCGGCGGCGAACAAGTTTCTCCCCGAATACAAGTCGCTGTGCGACTTCGCCATCGACGCCGAAGAAGGGAGTCCGGAACGGGCTCGCCAAATCGAAGAACAAGTTCGGCGGAAGGGGCTGTTTTACAGCTTCGTCGCCAAAGGTTGCGAGAAAGAAGGACGGCTCGTCGAAGCCTTCGATAATTTCCGGGCTTACGCGGCACTCGGTGAAAAAGGCCGACTCTTACAAGTGCCCGAAGACCCGAACACGATGGCGCAATCGTCGGTCTGGGCCAGCGGACGGATCGACGCGATGGTGCGCGCCGCCAAAGACAACTCCATTCGCAAACCGCTCGAAGACAAGGTCGCCAAAGAATGGGAAGCCGTGCGCGACGCGAACGATCTCGGTGCCCTCGAAAACTTCGTGAAGACTTTCGGGCCTTACTTCGCTTCGGGAATCGAGGCCCAATTCCTGTTGGCCGAACGGCTGATGCTCACCAATAACGACGATGACAAACGCAAAGCTCAATCCTACTTGTTCAACCTCGTCGGTGAAGCGGACGACTCGGCCAAGGGGACACTCTCGGCCGCCCGGGCGACGGAAGCACTCGCACGATTACTGACCGGCCGCAACATGATGGAAGACGCCGTCGGCATGTACTCCCGATTGGGGACGGAATTCCCGACCACCATTGTCCGCGATGGGAAGACGGGTGCTGATATTTACGGAGACATCATCACCGACAAGCGATTGCTGCCTTCACTTGAACCGGCCCGCGTCGTCAGCTTGGGGAAATATAAAGTCGAAGCGTCAACGGGCAACACCGGTCAAGCACGCGCAAATTCCATCACGATCGTTCCCGACGGCAATTTGTTACCCTTCTTCAAGAAGTACCGGCTGAGCATCGATCAGGATGTGAATGGCAACGGCCTGCAAACGTTCAAAGTGACGGATCGAGTCACGGGGGAAGTGCGGAATAATTTCGGCAATCTCCAAATGCCCATCCAGTACAACAACGGCCAGCCGCAAAGCGCTTCGACCAGTCGGATTGCCCAAGCGTGCGGGCATTTGCTGATGCTCCACATCGGTCGGTACGTCTACTGCTACGATCTCTCGCAGGATAAAGGCAAAGAACTCTGGAAACAGGATCTTCTCAGTCTGAACAGTTTGCAGATTGACCAATCTCAAATTGAATCGACCAACGACGGTGACACCATTTACCGCAGTACCGACGGGTGGGCCTTCCGCATGGGGAAATCGTCGGTTCTGCAATCGTCGTACGCTTGCGTACTCACTCGGGATGGCTTGCTCGTGCTCGACCCGCGCACGGGTACGAAACTCTGGACGCGGGCCAATGTCTCGTCCCGTGCCTCGGTGTACGGAGACGCCCGATACATTTATTTGGTCGAGGCGAGCTCGACCGGGACGACATCGCGGGTCTTGCGAGCCTCGGACGGTGCCACCGTGGAAGGGGTGAAAGACTTCGGCAGTTTGATCAACGGCCCCAATCGACTCGCTCTGTTCGGCCGACAAGTGTTGCTCAGTGAACCGGGCGTCAAGCAAGGCCCTCGCAAAATTCACCTCTACGACATCGTGGAAAGCAAAGACGTTTGGAGCAAGGATTTCCCGGCCGATTCGACCGTGCTCAAGACGCAAGATCCCGAGATCACCGGGATCGTTCTGGCGTCCGGGGCGGTGCAAGTGTTGAATTCCCGCACGGGAAAAGTGCTGCTCGATGCGAAACTCGATTCGGACAAGCTGGAAGATCATCTGATGGTCAAAGGGAAGATCGCACTCAAAGATCCCCTGCTCTTGGCGGACTCGGAACGCTTCTACTTCTTCCTCAACAAGGAGGAGAAGAACGCGAACATTAACCAGAACATTTACTACACCCCGACGCAAGTCAAAATGGCCTCGGTCAACGGGGCCTGTTACGCGTTCGACCGCGTCACGAGCAAACGGCTCTGGTACACAGAAGGGGTATTTCAACACCAGCAAGTTTGCCTCGAACGCTTCGAAGAGATGCCCTGCATCGTGGCATCCAACGCGAACTACATCGATCCGGATCTCAAAGTGGGCAACAATCAAACTCCCAACCATCTCGTCATGGCGGTCGACAAAAAAACAGGGCTCGTGAAGCTCTACAAGAGCAAACCGACGGAAGGGCCTTTCTACTCGCTCAACTACGATCCGAAGAACGGCAGTTTCGAATTCTGGCATTACAACTACCGCGTGAAGGTCAGTGCAGACTGAGAAATCCGTGGCCAGTACCCGATATCCGTGTCGCGTCCCCGCTCAGTGCCAAGGTGGACGCGATACGGATAATTTTTGGCCGCACAGTGACAGAAAACGCCAGTCGATTCGTCTTACCCATGTTCCGCTCGTTCTCATGGTGGAGTCAGCTATGTTCTTAGCGAGACTGAGGTACGCGATTCTCCCCGCGTTGGCCGTCTGTGTGCTGCACGGAGTGCCGACTCCACCGGCTCAAGCGCAAGACAAAAAGAAAATCAACGTCGATGACATGGTCGACAAGGGACTGGATTTCCTCAAACGCAGCCAAAATCCGGACGGTCACTGGGATGCCGGTGGCGGAACTTACCCCACCGTGATGACCGCCTTAGCGGGGATGGCTATGCTCATGGAGGGCAGTACACTCCGCGAAGGCAAATACACCGATAACCTCGTCAAAGCCGTCGATTGGTTCCTCAAATGTTCGCAGTCCAACGGCTTGCTCGGCAATCCCCAGAACCCGACGGAATCGTCGCGCTACATCTACGGCCATGGTTTCGGCCTCATGTTCCTCTCGTGCGTTTACGGCGAAGAAGAGGACGACAAACGGCGGAAGAAGCTCGAAGCGATCATCAAGAAAGCCGTGGAATTCAGCGGCAAATCCCAGACCAAACAAGGCGGTTGGGGTTACGTCTCGGCGGCCGATGGTGGCGGATTCGACGAAGGCTCCACGACCATTACGCAATTGCAGGGCCTGCGGGCCGCACGCAACGCCGGCATCGTGGTGCCGAAGTCGATCATCGACAACTCGACCGAGTACCTTCGCAAATGCACCACGCCGCGGGGCGGGGTGATTTACAACCTCGGCCAAGGTCAGATCGCCACATCCGGGCAAGAGCGGCCACCGATCACAGCGGCCGCGGTCGCGTGCGCGTTCAGCTCCGGCCAATACGACGACAAGTACGCCAAAATGTGGATCAAATTCTGCAAGGAAAGCATCTACGGAGCGGGCGGACGCGGCAGCGGCCACGACGAATACCAAAGCTACTATTTCGCCCAAGCCGTGTTTGTGCTCGGCGACGACCGGTATGGGAAACTCTTCCCAGACGAGAAGAAAGAGAATTGGATGATGTGGAGCAAATATCGCGAAGTGATCTTCGATCACTACCGTACCACGCAGGCATCCGATGGTAGCTGGAATGGCGGTTACACCGGTTCTATCCTTTCGACAGCGTTCGCCCTGACCATTTTGCAGCTGGAAAAGGGAATGGTTCCCCTCTATCACCGTTAAAGTCGTTAGCCTCGCCGTAGACCACCGGCGAGCAATCCTCGAAATCACTGTCCCATTCACCACGACCCTGCGAGCGACGAATGAGCGAGCGAGATCAAGATGTCTATCTGGTGCGGGCCGCCCGCGTGGGCGATGCCGAGCTGACCAACTCGGATATGGACAGCGTTCAAAAGCTGAAGACGGCGTTCCATGAGATCAAGAAGCAGCTCAGCCGTGTGATCGTGGGCCAAGATCAAGTGATCGAAGAGTTGTTGATCGCCATGTTCGGCCGGGGTCACTGCATGTTGGAAGGGGTGCCCGGCCTCGCCAAAACGCTGATGATTTCGACGCTCGCCAAATGTCTCTCACTCGATTTCAGCCGCATTCAGTTCACCCCCGACTTGATGCCGTCCGACATCACCGGGACCGACGTGATCGAAGAGAACCGCAGCAC
>JAYSYJ010000284.1:0-3138 GCA_043727675.1 Fimbriiglobus sp. | reverse complement strand
AACGAATCGTCCGTTCAACTGCATCCGATTTCAGGAACACCTTCCACCCGCCTCGAGCGAAGCACTTCCGCATCGGCGTCGACCCCTGGAAAGGATGAATGCCCTCGGCGAGCAACCGCCGAGTGGCGGCCGCTTTGAACTGGAGTATGGTCTGGTCTAGATCCTTGCCGCATTCAGCGATCACGAAGTGAGCGTGATCCGGCATGATCGCGCAGGCCCAAATTGGAATGGCCATCCGCTCGACATACTCCGCGATTCCCCGACCGACGGCCCGAGCTTGGACTCCAGTGAACAGAACCGGTGGCCACTTGAGAAATTCTCTCGCAGCGACCCGCCGTCCGCGATCGTGCGGATCGCTTGCCCGGGATCGGCCGTCGTCGACCTTCGTTGCTCGCCCGGCGAAATCGTAGAGGGCATTCGACCCGACGAAGTTGGAGCCTGTACCGCGTGGATCGTTCGGGAGCCAAAATCCGTAGGCGGAGAGGATCAGATGATGCGCGACAAACATGTAATGCTCCTTAGCTGCGAGACGCCAGTCGAGCGCGGGCGCGGAAACAACAATCAATTTTGAGGATGGTCACGTCCATTTCCGCGCTCGACTGGCGTCTCGCGGCTAATTCAACACTCCGCGGCCTTTGAGCCACGCCGTCAGCAAGTCGGGCCAACCTTCGACGTAGGTGTTGCCACCTGTCCAAGCGGGATCGCGTCCCAAACCCACTCCGTGTTTGCCTTTCGCGTAGATGTGCATCTCCGCTGGCACTTTGAATTTTTTCAACGCCAAGTAGAAACGCACCGCGTTCTCGGGGAGTACTCCCGTGTCTTCGTCGGTGTGGAACAGAAATGTCGGTGGGGTGTCCTTGGTGACTTGTTTTTCGCTGCTGAAGAATTCCACGAGTTTCGGATCGGGATTTTTGCCCAACAGATTCGATTTGCTACCACCGTGCGTCACACCCGCTTCCATAGTAATGACCGGATACGCGAGAATCAGGAAGTCCGGTCGGCTACTCAACTTGTCCGTATCGTCGCCGTCTTTGATCCCGTCGTCGAAGTGAGTGCCCCCGGAACTGGCGAGGTGCCCCCCGGCCGAGAATCCCATCAGCCCGATCCGTTTGGAGTCGATTTTCAGCTCGTCCGCCTTGGCTCGTACAGTCCGAATGGCCCGATTCACATCTAACAGCGGGGCCATGAGCAGTGGGCCGGGACGATCTTGTTTCACGATGCGGTTTTGAATCACAAATGCATGGATTCCGAGCTTATTGAAGTACTCGGCGACTTGTTTACCTTCATGATCCGTGGCGAGGAAACCGTAGCCACCACCTGGGCAGATTACCACGGCCGCACCGTTGGGCTTCTCGGCCTTGAACAGTGTGAGCAGCGGTTTATCGAACTTGCTCTCCGTTGTCGCGAGTGGGGCTTTGTCCTTCCAAAGTAGGATGGTCTCACCACCGCTGGGCGGGTTGGACGGGTCTGGCGGTGCTGCCGGCAATAGTGCTAGCGAACTGAGGAGTAACGGTACTGCGAACATGGAGAACCCTCGAATATGGACAACGGATAGAAGTGTACCAAATGGGACAGTTGGTTCCGCTACCCATTCCGTGCCGATGGCGTACGATGTTCTTACCGGGGGCGAACTGGTATCGACCGGGTAGATTGATGTATCGTGTGGCGTGTCGAGGTTGATCAGCTGGCCTCGTAAAAAGCCGATCAAAAACTCAACTGCTGAAACGCATGTTGCTTTGGCTGCCTAAGGGAAACCTTAGATTGCCCCATCCCGCACTCTTAGCCTGAGAGGGCTGTGGTTTGGACGTTAAATCAGGATCGCGTGGATCTGAGGATCGGGGCAACTCGATCCGACTCGAAGGCCATTCACGCTAAAATTCTGTTCGATAGCGACGGTCGCACCCTGCTTGTTGGGGTCGATCAAAGCGAACGCGGGGCGGCCAAACGGTAGGCCCCAAGCATAAACAAGCTACACACGTAGATGCCGATACTGAAGTACCACGGGACCCGGGTTCGATTCCCGGCGCCTCCACTTTTCCGAGGGCTTGCGATTCATCGCAAGCCCTCGTTTTTTAAGCAGTTAAGCATTTTCCCTTCTCCTCGTAGAATCGCAATCTCAGGCTTTGTATCCGATTTTGTATCCGATTTCTTGCCTATTTGTATCCGATTTGGTAAAATCGCATACGCACATCAAAATCCCTCATCGATGAGGCTTCGCTTCAAGTCCTGGAGGCCCGAATTGGCTCACAAGATCAAAGAACTCGGCACGGACGCACGGGGAAATCACGTCCGCAACCTCGGATGGAAATTGACCGAAACCGGCGGTCGGGTGCAGCAGCGGTACTACTTGGGCAAAGACCCGGATGATGCCCGCCGCCGCAACGCCCGGCTGGAAGAATTGTGGGCCGTCATTGAGGGCGAGGCGGACTCCCCCCAATCGGCGATCTGGACCGACACGACCTTGCAGATCGGCATGGCGGTCGGGGGAGGGGAGGCGGTCTGTCATCTCGCCCCGCCCCTGCCGCTCGACGGCGACGACGACTTCCGGGCCTACGCCTACTTGGTCGAACAGTACGCCAAGAAGTACCGGATGATCGCCGTCCTCCCCGCCGACGCCGAGGCGTACCAGCGGGGCAAGGGGATCAGCGACGAGCGGAAACGGGAGGTCGTGCGAATCGGTCGGGACGTGTTCGGCGAGGCCAACGTGCTGGAAGCCGAAACCCGCACCCTCCACGAAGCGATAGACGACTACATCGCCAACATCAAGGTGACGTTTTTGGACGTGGAAACGAGGGCCGTGACCGGCTGGGGGAACACCCAGGTCAAGGAGGCCAAGCGGCTCAAACAAAAGCACAAAGACATCCCCCTGTCCCGGCTCGACCTGACGGCCATCGAGGGACTGGTGACCCTCTGGCGGAACCGACCGGTTTCCCAAAAGAGCGGAAACCCGATCCGGGTCAAGACCGCCGAGAGCCACATCAAACGGTTGAAGAATTTCCTGTGGTGGCTCCACCGCCAAGACAAGTACCGCTGGCGAATTCCCCCGGAGGTCGAGCGGCTGGCGGTCAAGGTCCGGGAAACCGACCGGGAGACGCAGCAACGGGCGAGGCCGCAACAGGTCGAGACTTATGACGTGGC
>JAYSYJ010000283.1:0-28638 GCA_043727675.1 Fimbriiglobus sp. | reverse complement strand
AATTGACCCGGCCGGATGGCGGCGGCGATCTCCGGGCACGCCAGGCGGATTCGGAAGGTGCGTTCCGCCAAGGGAACGTGTTCGAGAATCTGGGCCGTGCGCTGGAACATCGTCCGTTAGCCTTCGTAATCAGGATCGTCGGGGTCTTCCACGACCGGCGGCGAAATCGTGGTCACCACCGCTTTATTCAACGTCTTCGTCGTCCGGCTTTGGCTCGCGGCGAGCAATTCTCGGAGTTTCCCGAGTTCCGGCTCCGTGACCTTCCGCGATTTCCCCTTCGGAAGTTTATCGAGCAGTACCGGCCCGATGGCGATCCGCCGCAGCCGCATGACTTTATGGCCGAGCTTCGCCAACATCCGCCGGATTTCTCGGTTTTTGCCTTCGCACAGGACGATCCGCAGCCAGGTGCTATCGCCCTGCGGTTTCATCCGCCGCACCGACTTCGCGGCCACTTTTCCATCACTCAGCCAAACACCGGCCAGCAATTTGTCGATATCCGCGATGCTCGGCTTGCCCGCCACCAGCACTTGGTAAGTCTTTTCGATCTCATAGCGCGGGTGCATGAGCTTGTGGGCTAAATCGCCGTCGTTAGTCATCAATAGCAGCCCTTCGCTGCCTTCGTCCAAGCGGCCGACCGTGTAAACACGCTGTTCGACGTGGGGAATCAGGTCGATGGCCAAATCGCGGCCGGAGGGGTCATGATTCGTGCAAAGGTACCCCGGCGGCTTGTGAACCAGCCAGTAGACCATCCGCTCGGCGCGAATCGGCGTGTCGTCCACGCTGACTTTGTGAATCTCGCCGTCGACCTGCATGCCGAGGTTCGTGACAATCTTGCCGTTGATCTTCACCCGGCCGGCGCCGATGAGCGAATCGCAGTGCCGGCGCGAGCCGACTCCCGCGTGCGCCAGAAATTTATTGATGCGTTCCATGGGGTTATCATAATGACGAACCCCGGCGCGGGCCGGAGTTCGCAGCGAATTCTTCGAATTCCGCAACGTCGTCAGTCGGATTTCGCCGGAACACCGCTCTTCATCGGGGTCTGCTGACCTTCGAGTCGGGCGATCTTTTCCCGGGCTTCGCCGAGCGCCTTTTGCTGCTCTTTGAGTGTCTCATCGAGCTTTCGCATCTGGGCATCGCGGATATCCCGGCGGGCCAAATCGGCGGCTTGGTTCTTCTCGAGCTCTTGGCGGAGCTTCATCGTTTCGTCCAACGCCACTTTCAGATCGAGCGCGACCGTCGCCTGCTTTTCTTTGACGCTGTCGATGGCTCCGACGTCCTTCCGCAAGCCGTCGTGGGCGGTGCGGAACTCTTTTTTGGTCTCGTCGAATTCGACCCGGTATTTCGCGGCCCGTTCTTTCAAACTGTCGATTTCGGCACGGTAGCCGGCGTGCGTGGTCACTTGCGTTCGCAAGGTTTGCACGTCGTCTTTCTTGGCCCACTCGGCTTTCGATTCGTTCAACCGAGAGACTTCCGCACGGAGTTCCGTGATATTCCCCGTGACGCTGTTGAAGAGCGTGATGGCGGCCAGTGCCGCGATGCTCAGCAGGGTGCCCCCGAATACGCGCCAGAAGACGGACATCTTGTCTTCTTCGCTTTTGGTGCGGGGTTGCGAGGAATCGCGGCTGCTGCGCAAGGTTTCGATCATCGTGGAAGTGCTGCCACCGCGATCCGCTGAATCGTCGGTCTCCGTCCGCTTGAGAACCATCCGTGGTTCCCTCCCCGTAAAATTGGTGCTCGTTGTCGTAGAGTCGCAGATTTACCCTAAACTTGCGCGACCCACAAGCGGAGGTCTTCGCCGCCACTGCGAAAGGGTGCAAGACTCGCTTTGCAAGGCAGACCCGGATCGGTTATGGAGATGGAGAGATTTTCGCTATCAGAGCAACCCACGTCACCTCGCCCTTGAAACAGTCGGAAACAGGGGTCTTACGCCCCCCGCTCGCCACCTCTCGCTTGAAACGGGCGAGCGGGGGACGTAAGTCCCCTGTTTTTGCCGGTTCTAACGCCTCCTTGGCTCTCCGATGTTGGCGGCGTTTCGCTGGGTGACGACGACCGCATACTGATTGCATCATCCGTACCCCACCGCATTGCCTAAAATAACCAAAGCGTGTCTTGCACCCCAATGTGAGAAGTATGGCGTCTCAGAAGATGATGATCTTCCCGTTTGGGAAATCCCCCTCCCAGCCACACGGGAAATGCCCTTTGACGTACCAGTAGGCTTGGCTCGCATAATAACCGGGCGGGTAAACGTCGGCGTACTCCGCCTCCATGCAAACGTTGAGGATGTCCCACTGAACCGTGTCTTCGAATACCTTTGGGAGATCGTTCTCACGTACGACGGTCTCGATCTTTTGAATCACAAGGGCGTTCGTCACGGGCTTCAGTTGAGCCACCAGATCGTTCCACTGAATGTACCTATCTTTCGCCCTTTCCAGCAGCCTCTCCCTGTATTGATTCACTGCTTCCAGGCCGAGGTTTTCCCACTCGATCGAACTGCAATGCTCGATTGCCTCCCGCCAAGACGAGAGGACAACCGCAACCGTAGTGTCTTGCGCCCCGACTTTGGCGAACCAGTCGGCCTTTTCGAGCTTTTCAAGCGTAGAAGCTGTTCGTGGATGCATGTGGAGACTCATGGGCGGCGGAGGTGTCTGACCCATCGCCCTTGGAATTCTAGGGGACAGGAGCATTGGGAGCCAGACTGTAGGCTGCTCGCTGCTCGGCGGCTTTAGCCGCAACATTTGCAGCATCGGCAGGTGATAGCCAACTCGGCGGGCGTGGCTGTGCGGGTTGGCTCGCCGTGAATCTGCCCGCGTTGCATTCGACTGTACACAACCGCGTCATCGAGCGAAATAGATCCGCTCCGCCTTTCGTTACTGCAAACAACGCGATAGTTCGGATCCACTCATTGTCAAACCGCTGAGTTGGGCTGTTCTGTGCCCACTTCCGCGCGATCCCTCTGATTTATCTTTTCTGCGGAAACAAGAACAAGCGTCAGAGTAGCACTTGGTCTGGTCGGAATCCGCGGCCGCACCAATACCTTCTGACGCACTTCGGCTTGTTCCTGCGGGGACTTTCTCCATAAGATGTACTGGCTTGCGGTTTCTCGAATTCGTGCGACAAGGTTCCATGCCACCGAAACTGAAGACCACCCTGGCCCCGACGGCCCCCGCCGCGACTTCGCTGAGTTTCGATCCGACCAATCCGCTGATCGTGCAGGCCGATCGGTCGATCCTCGTAGAGGTCGATAACCCCAAGTATGCCGAGGCCCGCGATGCGCTGGCCCCGTTCGCGGAGTTGGAAAAAAGCCCCGAGCATATCCACACCTATCGGGTCAGCAATCTCTCGCTTTGGAACGCCGCGGCCGCCGGGATGACGGCTCAGGAAATGGTCGATGTGCTCCAGCGCTTCACCAAGTTTCCACTGCCGAGCAATCTGTCGGCCGACCTCACCGAGACGGTCAGCCGGTATGGCCGGGTCACGCTGGTGCGGCTCGAAGACGGGGAAATGAAGCTCGTCTGCACCGACAAACCATTGCTCGCCGAACTGGCCCGCAACAAGAAACTCAAAGATTACCTCGGCGAGAAGTTCGAGGACGGTTTCGGGGTCAACCCCCTGCACCGGGGGATCTTGAAGCAGTCGTTGATCCTCGTCGGTTACCCGGCGGAAGACTTGGCCGGCTACACCGAAGGCGCGGCCTTGCCGATCGCTCTGCGTGAAATTGCCACGTCCGGCGTGCCGTTCACCGTCCGCGATTACCAGCGTGAATCGGCAGACGTGTTTTACGCGGGTGGCGATGTCCGTGGCGGTTCGGGTGTGATTGTGCTGCCGTGCGGGGCCGGGAAAACCATCGTCGGCATCGTGGCCATGTCGCTGCTGCAAAAGAATACTTTGGTACTGACGACGAGCATCACCGCGGTGAAGCAGTGGGTTCGCGAGATTTTGGACAAGACCGACCTGACCCCGGAGCAGGTGAAGGAATACACCGGCGAGATCAAAGAGATCGGCAACGTGACGGTGGCGACCTACCAGATTGTGACGTACCGCCCCGGCAAGAAACGCAAAAAGGCCAGCACGGTTGAGGAGGCCGACGACGGCGACGACACCGGCATGCTCGCAGTGAGCGACGAAGAAGCTTATGCGACGGCGGCGTGGACACCGATGCCGGACGTCGAAGAACCCGACGACGAAGTGAGTGCCGCGCCGAAGCTTTCGGACTACCCGCACTTCGGCATTTTCGAGCAGCGCGACTGGGGTTTGATCATTTACGACGAAGTGCATTTGCTCCCGGCACCGGTCTTCCGGGTGACGGCGCAAATCCAAGCTCGTCGCCGGCTCGGGTTAACCGCGACGTTGATCCGCGAAGACGGCCGCGAGGGGGATGTCTTCACCCTCATCGGCCCGAAGAAATACGACGTGCCCTGGCGCGAACTGGAAACAAAAGGTTGGATCGCCTCGGCGAGTTGCACGGAAATCCGCGTGGCGTTGCCGGACGATAAAACACGCATGGAATACGCCGTCGCCGATTGGCGGCACAAGTACCGCATCGCCTCGGAGAATGTCGGCAAAGACGAGGTCATCGCGGAACTGCTCGAGCAATACAAGGATCAACGGGTGCTCATCATCGGGCAGTACTTAGCGCAGTTGCGGACTATCGCCAAGCGTTTCGACCTGCCGTTGATCACCGGTTCGACGCCGAGCAAAGAACGCGAGGAGTTGTACGGGAAGTTCCGCCTCGGCACCGTCCGGCACATGGTACTGTCCAAGGTGGGGAACTTCGCCATCGACTTGCCCGATGCCAACGTGTTGATCCAAGTGAGTGGGACATTCGGCAGCCGCCAAGAAGAAGCCCAGCGGCTCGGGCGGATTTTGCGACCGAAGAGCACGGGGGACGGTGACGCCCACTTCTTCACCCTGGTGACGCGCGACACCCGAGAACTCGATTTCGCCCACCACCGGCAGATGTTCCTCACCGAGCAGGGCTACACTTACGATATCTTGGATGAACGCGAAGTGCTGCAATCGTTGAAGAAAGCAGCCGTGACCACGGCCGAACCCCTGACCACTGACCACTGACGATTGGGACGAGAATGTCGCAAGCGGTTCCGGCGCGAATGGCGGTCAAATTGCATCGGCGGGTCTGCCTGGTTCTCACCGAAGATGCGGTGCTGGCCGAGGAATTGCTCGCGCGGAAGAAGCTCGCGGGGGAGGTGCTCGGCCGGCTCTCGGAACGGGCTTTGCTCATTCGACCAGGGCGCATCGAGGCGGTTCTGGAAGAGCTGATCAAAATGGGTCACACACCGCAAGTGGTAGGAAAGTAACCTCCCCGTACAGTAGATTAATGCCCAACGAACCCGACGACTGGATGGAACGAGCACGACTGGCCCTGGATGGCTACTCGGAGACGCTGCGCCGAGCGGTGGCGGGAACGCTGCTCAAGCCGCGCAACCCCATCCCCATCGAAGAACTCTCCGAACGCATCTTGGCCACGCTCGGGAATCCGCCGGTGGTGGATCGTCGGATCGCCGATCAAACGGCACCGGGACGAGCGCTCTTGGCGATTCTCGGCCAATCACGGCAGCCCGTCTGGAAAGTCGGCCACTTGCTGACCATGCTCGCCGCGTTGGGGAGCACCGAGGGGTTCGCCCCAATTCAAGCATTACTCGATGGCGGCTTGCTCTTCCCCGTGCGCGAGTTTGTCGGCAGTCCCTTGAATGGGTTCCAACAGTGGCTCGGCCAAGAACCGTACCAAAATGCCGAGGTCTTCACGTTGCCAGGGGTGGCGGCCCGCGCCAAAGACGAACCTCTCGGATTGCCGAATTTGGCGTCGACCGAAGGCCCGTCGAAGTCGGACACGCCGCGACTCGCCGACGGATTGGAATGGCCGCTGCGGTTGGCGGCCGTGGGACAACTCGTCGCAGATGGTGCCATGCGCACCACGCAATTGCGGGCGCTCTTCAAACGGGATTTGCAACGGCTTCAAACGCACGAACTCCTCGCGGCGGCGCCGGCCGATCACTTGGTCGTGCTACCCGATATCGGCGTGCTCACATTATTCTGGGCCTTGGGCTCGGAACAGCTCGCCATCATCGAAGGGGAATTGACGCTGCCGAAAGCCGTGCGGACGGCGACAAACCGGCCACTGACGGACGAACTCGTCGGGCTCATCGCGGGGCTGTCGAGCATCGAAGCTTGGGATCCGTTGATCGGATACCGAGTGCTCGAAGGTCAACTGTCCGCAGTTCCGTCGGCTTCGATCTTGATTCTGTTATTGCTGGCTAAGGCCGAAGCGGGTCAATGGTGCGAATCGGCACCGCTGGCGGCTTGGCTCTGGGAGCACCATCCGTCGTGGCAAAATGGTTTGAGTCCCGAAGCCCTGCAACTGCGGGGCACACCTTGGGTTGAGAGTCTGCTGCTCGGGGTCTTCTACCCCCTCGGCATCGTGGAAGTGGTCGAACGCGGCGGCCGTTTCATCCGGCTGTCGCCCTTTGGACGGTCGCTGTTCGCCGGTGGCCCGAAGGTCCCCGACGCACCGGCGTTCCCGCAGACGCTGATGGTGCAGCCTAACGCCGAGATCATCGCTTATCGCCAGGGTTTGACACCGACGTTGATCGGCAGGTTGAGCCGCTTTGCCCGTTGGAAAAGCCTCGGGCCGGCCTGCACCATGGAACTGACTGCCGAGCAGACCTATCGGGGCTTGGAATCCGGGCTGACATTGGCGGGGATGGTGCAAACGCTGAATCAGCACAGCGTACGACCTGTGCATCCCGCGGTGATGGACTTGCTGCAGCGCTGGGCCAACAAACGCGAGCGCATCACGGTTTATTCGTCTGCGACGCTCGTCGAGTTTCTCTCCCCGGCTGATCTGGATGTCGCCATCTCGCGGGGGATGATCGCGGTCCGCATCACCGATCGAATCGGCTTGGGAGCCGACGGCGCCGATCCGGATTACAAGAATTTGCGCCTGATCGGCAACCGCGATTACGAAGCCAAGCCGACGAAGTGCATTATGGTGGACGACGACGGTGTGACGTTGAATCTCGACGCGGGGCAGACCGATTTATTACTGGAAGCGGAGATCGGGCGACTCGCGGAGCCGGTGCCTGCCGACGGCGGGATCGTGCGTCGATTCAAGCTGACTCCGGAAAGCTTACGGCGAGCCGTGCAGGGGGGTTGGAAACTCGACGATCTCGACACTTGGTTTTTCGCCCGCACCGGCTCCGCGATCCCGGCTGCCGGGCGGATGTTCATTTTGGGGCCGGCGGTTCCGGCCTCGCTGGCGACGAAACGACTCGTGTTGCAAGTGCCCAATGCCGAGATCGCCGACGGCCTGATGCAATGGCCGACCACGAAAGCCTGCATCGAAGACCGCCTCGGCCCCACTGCACTCGCCGTCGATGAGGCGAAGCTGGCCCCGCTGAAAGAAGTTTTGGAGTCGCTCGGCGTCAAAGTCGAGTTCGCCTGACGGAGACCAGCAGATGGCCCATTGGCTCTTCAAACAAGAACCGGATGTCTATTCGTACGCGAATCTGGTGAGCGACGGCGCGACACTTTGGGACGGCATCACCAATGCCCTCGCTTTGAAGCATTTGCGACTCTGCCAAGCGGGCGACACGGCATTTTTTTACCACACCGGCAAAGAAAAGGCGATCGTCGGCATTCTCGAAATCACCGGGCCAGCGTGTGCCGATCCAGCGTTGGACGACCCGAAACTCGTGGTGGTGCCCGTGAAAGCGGTTCGTGCTTTAGCCAAACCGGTGACGTTGGCGACGATCAAAGCGGAGCTGTTGTTCGCCACGTGGGAACTTGTCCGGATGTCCCGATTATCGGTGATGCCGTGCCCCGACGAATTGTGGAAACGGGCGTTAGTTTTGGCAGGTGAAACGAAGAAGCTCCGGTGACCTCACCGGAGCTAGCAAACTAGGGCGGCCATCGCAAACAGCGGCCCGTCTGCGGCTATCAGGACAGCCGCCCAACCTGGCTACTAGCATGTTTCAAGACATCACCTCCTTTGTTCGGGTCACACCGCGGGATTCCCAGAACCAGTTAGGATTCCGTTGGCCAAATTGCCCGTCGTGGAGCGGGACCACGACATCCGCACAAACACTCTACGCGAGAGGCGAAACGGAAAGCAAGCAAATCAGCGAAAAAGTTTTCGAGGAAAAGGTTCGCGCATTATCTGACCGAACAAAGTCGAACAGGTCCGACCAGACAAGCCTTTCCACGGATCACCCCATACGATGATTCCAGCGAATCACAAAACCGCGTTTCGTGCGTTCGGAGTGTCAGGTACTCCCAATTCCCGGTTCCGCTTTTGAAAGGAAACCTCCATGCCGACCTCGATGATCGTCGCCGCACTGCTGGCTTTGGCCCCGGCCCAAACACCGGTCGCCGCCCCGGCTGGCAAGTTGGAAATCACCAACGTCCGCAATACCTACGGAGTACTCGGGCCGACCCGCACCAATAGCAAATTGCTGCCGGGTGACATCTTGTTCGTGTCGTACGACATCGACGGCATTTCCGTGGATGACGATGGCCGCGTCCACTATTCGATGGTCATGGAAGTGATCGACAAAGATGGTAAGGCGACGCTCAAGCAAGATCCTTTCGAGAAGATCGAACTCGTCCCACTCGGTGGCAACCGGGTGGCCGCCCGGGCGTTTGTCACCCTCGGCGTCGATCATCCGGCTGGGGAATTCACCATGAAAGTGACGGTGACCGACCGCGCCGACAAGAATAAAGCGAGTCAGACCCTCGAACGCAAATTCGAAGTCCTCGCCCCGGACTTCGGCATCGTGGCCGTTTACGGCAGTCTCGATGAACGGGGTCAAACGGCAGCGCCGACGACGGGCGTCGTGGGCCAAGCGATCTTCATCAACTACACGGCCGTGGGTTTCAAACGCGATGCGGACAAGAAGCAGCCGAATTTGCATTTCGAAATGGTGACGCTCGATGAGAACTCCAAACCGCTGATGAAGAAGCCACTCTTCCACGACGGGATCGATCTCGATGAGAAGCTGCCCAACTACACCGTCCGGTTTTTACTGCCGATGACGCGGCCGGGCAAGTTCACGATCCGCTTGAGTTGCACCGATACCGTCACGAAGAAGACCGCCAGCGTCGATCTGCCGGTGTTGATCCTCGCCGGGGAAAAGTAACCGCCGCCCGCTTGGCAACCGGTGGTTGGGTTAGAATGACATTGTTTCACCTGCTATTTTCCACCCTTTGAGATTCTCCGCCATGAGCGCCTTGGACGACCGCATTGCCCAGTTCCGCAAGATGACCACCGATGACGCCGAGAACGAACTCGGGCACTTCCGGCTCGGCCAACTGTTCATGGAAGACAATCAGTTTGCCGAAGGGATCAAGTCGTTCGAACGCACCCTCGAACTGTCGCCGCAATTTTCCAAAGTGTACCAACTCCTCGGCGAGTGCCACACGAAACTCGGGGACACCGCCAAGGCCATCGAAGTGATGACGGCGGGTTACAAAGTCGCGGACGAACGCGGGGATAAAATGCCGCGGGATGCCATGGGATTGGCCCTCGGCAAACTCGGCGCGCCGGTTCCGAATGCGGCACCGCCGAGCGCCGTGGTGGACGACGGCCCCGATACCGGTTTTCGTTGCCAGCGCCCCGGTTGTGGACAGGGCAAACGGGCCATGCCGTTGGCGGCCGCACCGATCGATGGCGCGGATGGCTTGCGGATCATGGGTGAAATTTGCGCCGATTGCTGGAGTGGTTGGGTGAAGGATTACAGCATCAAAGTGGTGAACGAATTGCGGCTCGACCTCAGTTCCGAGTTCGGCCAAGGCGAATACGACAAGCACATGCGCGGTTACATGGGCTTCGATGAACCTATGAGTTTGTAACCATGCCCGAGTATCTCGTTCAATACGGAACCTCTGCATTCGTCGGCCGATTCGCCGCGACGGGCAGCGACTTGTCGCGCGGGGATTCGGTCGTCGTTCGCTCTCCGCGCGGCTTGGAAATCGGCAGCGTTCTCTGTGAATCGCGCTCGATGTTGGCATTCGACGTCGGCGGCGAACTTTTGCGGCTGACGGTACCCGCCGACGATCTTTCGAACACGCGAGCGGCCCGGTTGGCGCTCGAGATTTTGGACGCCGCCAACCTCACCGATCAAGCTGTGACGTTTCTCGATTGCGAAGTGACGCTCGACCAACGCGGGGCGATCTTGCACGCGTTGCCTTGGGGCGACTGCCAGTTGGATGACCACTTGGCAGGATTGTCCGATCGCTTCCACCTCGCCGTGCGGCTGCACGACGTGTCGCACGTCAAGCCGCCCATCGATCCTCCCGAACCGAAGACGACGTGCGAGAAACCGGGTTGCGGCACCGCCGAGGGTGGCTGCAGTTCGTGCAGTACCGGAGCCTGCGGCACCGGTTCTTCGTGCAGCAAAGGCCGCGTGAATTCGGCGGCGGAATTGACGTCGTATTTCGCCGATCTCCGTGAGAAAATGGAAACCCAAGTGGCCGTGCGAACACCGTTGAATTGACCCAATCCCGGAGACGACCCCATGCGTTGGCTGGCCATCCCGTTCGCACTCCTCGTGTTTGGCCCGCCACTCGCGGCCGCCGACTTGGCGTCATCTCTGCAAGTGATCAATGCCGTTGGCAAAGAAGGCACCGGCAACGCCGAGGCGGCCCGAGCGTGGGCCGAGTTGGTGAAGGCCGGCCCCGAAGCCCTGTTCCCGATCTTGAATGCCATTGCGGACGACAAACCGACCAGCGCGAACTGGCTCCGCACCGCCGTGACTGCGATTGCCGAGAAACAGATCGCCGGTGGTGGCAAATTCGATGCGAACAAACTGACGGAATACGTGACCAACACCAAGGGCAGTGCGGCCAGCCGGACAATCTCATTCGAACTGCTTCGGACGCAAGATCCCGCGGCCGCCAAAGCAATCCTTCCGAAGTTCCTCAACGATTCGAGCCTCGAGTTGCGCCGTGCGGCGATTGCGGATGCGCTTCCTAAAGATCCGAAAGCGTCTGAAGTCGCCACGCTGCGAACTCTTTTTGCGGCCGCACGCGATAAGGATCAGGTCGAAAGCATCGCCAAGGAACTCGACAAATTGAAGGAGCCGGCCAACATCACCAAACACTTCGGCACCATCACGCAGTGGAAGTTGTCGGAAATGTTCGACAACACCGATGAACTCGGATTCACGAAAGTGTACACCCCGGAAACGTCGGCTGACAACAAAGGCTGGAAGACCACGCAGAGCAGTGCGACTTACGGCAATATCGACTTGAATACGGCCATCGAAAAGAAGATGAGCAAAGTGGTTTACGCGGCTGCAGAAATCCTCGCTGACACCGAGACGTCAGCGGAGATTCGCTTGGCCAGCCAGAATGCCATCAAAGTGTTCCTCAACGGTAAAGAAGTCTTTAGCCGCGAGGAGTATCACCATGGCAACAAGATGGATCAGCACGTCGTCAAAGTGAATCTGGTCAAGGGGAAGAACACGATCATGGTGAAGGTTTGCCAAAATGATCAACCTTACCAATGGACTCAGGTTTGGGGCTTTGCGGCTCGCATCTGCGATAGCACCGGCGGTGCGTTGAAACTCCAGCAACTGGTCGATGACAAGCCGGTGTCGCTGGGCGAACTCGCCGCGGACACGGCCAAGGAGAAGAAGTAATGCGCCACCTCGTTTGCCTCGGCCTGCTCGGCTTCGCATTGCCATTGTCCGCCGCGGACTGGCCTCAGTTCAAAGGCCCAGGTGGTTCTGGAGTATCGTCGGAAAAGGATCTGCCCACGAAATTCACCGACCACGAAGGGCTGCGCTGGAAAGTGCCCCTTCCTGCCCGCGGCGTGTCGTCGCCAGTGGTGTCTGGAAACAAAGTTTATGTGACGTGCAGCGGTGGCACCCGCGACGATCAACTGCAGCTATTGGCGTTCGACACGAGCACCGGCAAGAAACTGTGGCAGAGGCAAATCGCGTCCACCGGGAGCACCGCGGCGCACCCGAAAACGTGCATGGCCGCGCCGACGCCGGTCGCTGATGAAACGGGCGTGTATGCCCTGTTTGCCACCGGCGATCTGTTGGCCTGCGATCACGACGGTGCCTTGCTTTGGGTGCGTTCCCTCACCGGGGATTATCCGACCATTTCGAATCAGGTCGGCATGGCTTCGTCGCCGGTGCTTTACAAAGACAAGTTGATCGTGCCGATGGACAATTCGGGGGAATCGTTTCTCGCGGCCTTGGACACGAAGACCGGCAAGAACACGTGGAAGACGACCCGCCCGCGCGACATCAACTGGGTGACTCCGATCATCCGGGAACTCAACAGCAGCGATGCGGAAGTCCTCTTTCAGGGTGCCAAAGAACTCGTGGCTTACAACGCCGTGGACGGCAAGAAAAAATGGGGCCACAAGGTTGGTAGTTCATCGCCGACACCGACGTATGCCGAAGGACTGATCCTGAGCAGCAGCGATGGGCTGTCGCTGTTGAAACCGGGTGAAAACAAGTTGGAGGAACTGTGGAAGTCGCCCAAGTACCGCACCGGCTATTCCTCGGCACTCTTTTACGACGGCAAAATCTACGCGGCCATTCCCGCGACCGGTTCCGTTTATTGCGTTGATGCCAAGACGGGTAAAACCGTTTGGGATGAGAAAGTGCCCGGCAAGGGCAAGCAGACGTTCTCGGCGTCACCCATCGCCGGTGATGGCAAAATCTACGTTGTCACCGAGTCGGGCACGGTGGCGGTTTTCAAAGCGGGCGGAGATGCCGCTGAATTGCTAGCGACCAGCGAAGTCGGCGAAGAGTTGCTGGGCACCCCCGCAATCTCCGGAGGTGGTTTGTTCATCCGCAGCGACAAGAGTTTGCTCTGCGTTGGGGCGAAGGTAACGAAGTAAGTTCGGGATTTTCCTCTCTTGGCTTCGGAGTCAGTGATGAAAACAATGCCGATTGCATTCGCCGCGCTGATCCTGTTTTGCCTTCCCGTATTAGCGCAGGTCAAGCCGGAGGTCAAAGCCGAAGATCCGGTCATGGTGGAATTGGCTGTCGCCAAGCAGAAGTACCGCGACGTGCTATCAGAAGTTAAGAAGCGGATGATTTCAGCTTTCGATGACGAAGACAAGACTGTCACCGCCGACAAGACGCTCAAATTGGCCGATAAACTCAAACTTCTCGAGCAAATCGTACTTGATAAAACGGCGTTCCAGGTGGATGGCACATTTCCCAAATCACCCGGCATGAAAGAGGCGGTCGACGCTTTTCAAAAGCAACTCAAAGAGGCTCGTGAGATCTGTGAGACCGCGTTCGATGTGGCAGCGGAAAAGCGGTTCGTAACCGATCGGAAAGCGTCGCAACTCATCCTTCAGGAGAAGCCGGAATTTTTCAAAGCGGGTGGATCGGAGACGGAACTCGATTTGAAGAAATCCAAGCTGGCTTTAGAGACCGCTTTAGACGCGTTCGGTGCGAAGCTCTTGTTAGCTTTCGACGAACAGCAGAAGAAATTGGAGGACAGTAAAACCCCGCGGAGCAACGTGCTGATTGAACGATTGAAGAAGGAGAAAACGGCGTTCGAAGCCGATCCTGGCTTTCTACCCGATTCCGCCTCCATGAAGTTGTCCGTGACCGACTATTCCACGACGGTCGCAGCCGAATTCAAAAAAGCCGAGGTCGCTTACGATAAGGCGGCGAAAGAATATCGGGAGATGAAGAATACTGTCGCCCTGAAGGCCTTGCTCAAAGACAAAATCGTCTTCTTGGGGATCTTCACACCCGGCAAATACGAAATTATCTCGGATCCACCTCTGATGTCCAAGAACGTTGTGGAATTCTTTCCGAGTGGAAAATTGCTTCAAACTCACACTGCGACCCTAAAAGGTATCTGGAGTCAGAGAGGTCGGATCATCGTGTTCACCTACGACGATAAACAGTGGGGCAAGGTGGTTCTCCATATCAAATCGGCCGATGTCCTCAGCGGAGAGAATGTGCACGCCAACGGAACCGTCTTCAAAAACACTTTGACCCGCATCAAATAATATCCGGCGGACCCCCGTATCAATCGGGAGTAATGGCAAGCGGGTATTCGGGGATGGCGAGCCGCAATTTGGGGATCGCTTGTAAGCGTCGCCAGCCGCGGGTCACGCGGATTTCTTCAGTCTGAACATATTCGACCGAGAGTGTCCGTTTGTCGAACGGCCCCTCGCACGCTACCGGCGCCCAGCCGTCCGCCACGATGTATTGAGCCAGCGCCGGGTTGCACACCACGTGCCGCTCGGGGTGCAAATGGAGCGACTCCAACGGCACTTCCCCCAAGATGTACCTCAAGTACAAATCGGAATCGACGACGGCTTCCACCATCTGCCCGCAGACTCCGCACGGGTAGCCTTCGTCGCACTTCGCCATGACTTCTCCATCCCAAATTGTCGATAAGTGCTACAATATCAGTTGGCGACGGGGGCCGTGAAGAAAATGGGCGTACTCGATTCCTTTCGGTTGCACGGGCGAACTGCCATGGTCACCGGGGGAAGCCGGGGCCTGGGTCGAGCCATGGCCGGTGCACTCGCCGAAGCCGGAGCCGATTTGATCCTCGTCGGCCGTGAACAAGCGCAGTTGCTCCTCACCCAACGGGAGCTGCTCCGCCTCGGCAACACGGTTGAAATCGTCGTCGCCGACGTGGCCACACCCGATGGGGCTGCCCATGCTTGTGACGAAGCGCTCGCACTCGGAACTCCGATCGACATTCTGCTGAACAACGTCGGTGGACGACGGGCCGATGTCGCCACCGAAACGGTGACGGTCGAACAATGGGCGGGCTATTTCGATTTGAATTTGACGAGTGCTCTCGTCTGTTGCCAGAAGCTCGGCAGGCCGATGCTCGAACGCCGGCGTGGCTCGATCATTAACATCACCAGCATCGCCGGGCCGATTGCGATTCGGGGCATCGGGGGCCGGCACTACGAAACGGCCAAGGCCGCGCTGGCGGCACTCACGCGATCCCTGGCGGCCGATTGGGCCGGGCGAGGAGTAAGGGTGAATGCCATTGCCCCGGGCGTGTTTGCGACGGGGCCGAATCAAAAATGGTTCGCCGAGAAACCCGAGTTCGAGCAATCGTTCCTCGGGCACATCCCGATGGAACGCTTCGGCCAACCGGCCGAACTCGGCCCGGCGGCGGTGTTCTTGGCCAGCGATGCCAGCAGTTACGTGACCGGGGCCACCCTCGTGGCCGACGGTGGATTTACGTTGTGGTGAACGATAGGAGCGGGTGATGCGTCTTCCGATGGTGGCGATTGTGGGCCGGCCGAACGTCGGCAAATCGGCGTTGTTCAACATGCTGGCCGGGCGGCGTATCAGCATCGTCGAACCGACGGCCGGGGTGACGCGCGACCGCATCGCCACGACCGTGGGTGTCCGCGATCGCTTCTTCGAACTTGTCGACACCGGCGGGATGGGCATCGTCGATATCGATGACTTGACCGACGAAGTCGAACGGCAGATCCGGATTGCCATCGATGAGGCGACCGTCGTCATTTTCGTCGTAGACATCCGCAACGGCGTCGTGCCGCTCGATGAAATTGTAGCCCAGCGACTGCGCAGCGTTGCCAAGCCGATTATCTTCGTGGCCAACAAAGCCGACGAACCGAAGCTCGACATCGGCGCCAGCGACCTCTTCCGCCTCGGCTATGGCGAACCGATCTGCGTGAGTGCGAACGCCAAACGCGGCGAAGAAGATTTGCTCTTCGCGATCCACGAAAATTTACCCGATGAGACACCGACCGAAGCCCCTAAGAATGCGGAGTTGAAGCTGGCCATCGTCGGTCGGCGCAACGTGGGCAAGAGCACGTTCATCAACTGCTTGGCCCAAGAAGACCGGGTGATCGTGTCCGAAGTAGCCGGGACTACACGGGACAGTATCGACGTCAGATTCGAGCGCGATGGCAAGGTGTTGTTGGCCATCGACACCGCCGGCGTGCGCAAGAAGCGGAGCTTGGCGACCGACATCGAATATTACAGCATGCACCGGGCCGAGCGCTCCATTCGGCGCGCCGATATCGTGCTCCACTTCTTCGACCCGCGCTGGAAGATCAGCCGCGTGGACAAACAGTTGGCCGAGTACATTTTGATTCACCACAAGCCGGCGATATTCGTCGTGAACAAGTGGGATTTGGCGCGCGATAAAATCGCCACCGAGAAGTGGACTCAGTACCTGCGCAAAGTATTCTCGATGCTCGATTACGTTCCGATTGCGTACATCACCGCGAAGAACGGCAAGAACGTCACGCGGTTGCTCAACCTCGCCACGCAGCTTTACAAGCAAGCGGGGCGGCGTGCCAAGACCGGCGAACTGAACCGAGTCATCCACCAAGCGATGATTGCCAGCAACCCGCCCGTCCGCGGTAACCGCATTCCCAAGGTATATTACGTCACCCAAGTCAGCGTCCACCCGCCGACCATCGTGATTGTGACGAACGAACCCGATCTGTTCGACGAACCGTACGTCCGCTACCTCACGAAGACGATCCGGGATAACTTCCAATACACGGAAGTGCCGTTGAAGGTGATCTTCCGCACCAAGGGCGAAGCGTCGTCCTACGCCGTCCGCCGGCGGATGAAGGCCGAGGAGATGGGCGAAGATTATCCGGAAGTTTTGGAAGTGGTCGACGAACTGCGCCGCGGCGCCGCCGAAGAGTTGCCCGAAGATCTCGGCGACGAGCCGATGCCCTTCGACGAGCCGGACGACAACGAAGAGTTCGACTTGGCCGATCTAGAAAGCGACGACGATTCCTCCGGCCCCGCAACGCCGATGCTGCCGACGAAAAAGAAGACGGACAAGCCCGCATTCGTGTACGAACCGGAGAAGCAGAAGCGAAAGAAGCCACCCTCGGATACGTGGAACGTGTGAGCGGGGGCAGTGCCGCGACCTTCGAGGTGATCGGATTGCAGTGTGTTGGTGAATACTGATAGATGGCCAGCAATAAGAGGATTCCATGACCACTTCAACATTAGGCGAGTTGCTCGAAATGAAAGCGGAAAGCTATCGATCGGAAGCAGAACAGAACAAGCTCATCATCGACGATTGGAGTGAGGCCATCTCAAGACTTCACTCAGACATCAAGGGGTGGTTGAGGGCGTCCGATCCTAAAGGTATCCTGAAAATCGAAGAGAAACACACCGATATTGTCGAACCGAATGTGGGTACGTATGTGGCTCCGCGTTTAGATTTTCAGGCTTTCGGAAAATGGGTAGGACTGATACCCAAAGCCTTGCGAACCATCAAATCGGCTCGCCCTCCGCGAGCGGATGCGCCGGTTCGGGCGACGGGCCGCGTCGATCTCACCGACGAGCTTGTGCGGTATGTCCTCTACCGCTTCACAGACACGGACGGCGATTCGTGGTTCATCGAAGGCCCGAACGACGGTCTTCAGGCTTTGACACGCGAGCGGTTCGAACAAGCGCTGATGAGTTATTTTCAATGAGAACTCTGCGCGACGCTCGGGACTGGTACGAGTCCGCACGGACAAATCTGTCCAGGATGAACCGACTCGGAACTCACCACTGGAATAACCCGACTTTGCTTGGTTCTTCGATCTGGGACGACGAGCGATTCAAACAAGTTGAAGCGGTCGATATCGAACTTGAAACGATTCGGGCCATCAAACCTCTCGAAGACTTGGGTATTCTCGTGATGTTCGCCGTCTTTGAAGCCAACGTCCGGGATCATTTGGAACGGGTCATTGCTCCTTTGGTTGAAAAAATCGATCATCCAATTCTCTTAGAAGCCGCTGGACAGGCGCTTGAGGGAATTCGACAAGGGAGCTTTGCCAACAAAGTCTTGGCTCCACTCCAAATGCAAAATCGGATCACACCCGAACTTTCCGACAAGGTGAAACAAGTCCGCGATTACCGCAATTGGATCGCGCATGGTCGGCGAGAACCGAAACCGTCGGCGATCATCAATTTAACGGTGAATGAGGCTTACGACCGACTCAAGGATTTCCTCGATACGCTCGGCATCGCTGGGGAGCCCGAGTTGGAAATCGGCCTTTCGCCAGCCTCTGATTTCGTTGAAGATTCGGTCTGATCCCTACGGTTCATCAATCACCGTCACCGGGGCGGCCTTCGGCCCGTCGATGTCCGACGTGTCCAATCTCCCCTCCGCTTGCAATTCGCGGAAGATTCGCACCGTCTCGCGGATACCCGTTTCCAAACTCGTCTTCGGCATGGGGCCCAAATCACGCTGGAGTGCGGCGTCGTCCAGGTCGTAGGCGATGGCGATTTGCAGCGTCCCCACGGTGACCAACTCCACCGCTTCAGGCAACACCGCTACCAATGCCTTCAAGAAGTCGGTCATCGGTACGACGGCGCCGCGGAGGTTGTAGCTCTTCGACCCCGCGTACGGCTGCGTGAGGCTGAGTACGAACGTCTTGGCCACGTCGTCCACATATTGGAAGTCCGTCCAACCGCCGAAATTGATGGCGTAAGGCCGGCCGAGCAACGCGGCTTTGATCGCCTTAGTCGGCTCGCTGGTCATGCCCAGATCGCGGCCGACTCCGTAGACCGTCCAGGGGCGCAGGCCGACGCTACTGATCGCGTGATCTTGGAAGTAGATGCGGGCGTTCCCCTCGTTGCAACATTTGAAGACCCCGTATTGGGTACTCGGCACCAGCGTCACATCGTCGGGCAGCGGGCCACTCGGGTAGTTGTCCGGGCCACCGTAGACCGCTGCGGAACTGGCATACACAATCCGTTCAATCTGGTTACCGAGTGCCTTGGCGGCTTCGAATACGGCCAAGGTTCCCAGCACGTTGACCTTGGCACCAAGCAACGGATCGAGCCGGCAGGTCGGCACTTGCAAGCCGGCCAAGTGAATGATGTGCGTGACCGCGTGAGTTTTCAGTGCCAAGGAGAGCGTCGATAAATCGCAGACATCGCCGCAGACGAACGTCACTTTCGACAATTCCGACTCGGGCAAAATCAGTTTCAAACGGCGGGCGTCTTCGCGCAAGTCGTAAACGAATACTTCGTCGCCGCGTTCGAGCAACGTTCGGATGATCCATGCCCCGATGAATCCGTAACCGCCGGTGATGAGAACGCGCATGGGAGAGTTCCTGAGTGAGATAGGCCAGAAGCCATTCCTACGGGGTCGGTGCGTCGTCGCCTGCGGGTTCAATCTCGGTCCCGGTACCGTCGTCTACGACGGCGATCCGGGCCAACTTGGCCAGCGTGATGATCTTGTCCCCTTCTTTCGGAGTCATCACTTTCACGCCCTGCGTGTTTCGCCCGACGATGCGGATGTCATCGACATTCGTCCGGACGACCATCCCCTGAGCGGTGATCACCATAATTTCGTCGCCTTGGCGCACGGCCACGATGCCGACGCAGGGGCCGTTCTTCGCGGTCACCTTCACGTCTTTCACGCCTTTGCCGCCACGCCTCTGCTTGCGGTAACGCATGCCACCTTTTTCGGCCGTGCCTTCCTCGCCCTCGGCTTCCTCTTCGGTCTCCGTCGCCGGCGCGTCCACTTCGATCATTTCCGGAACGTCCGCTTCGCCTTCGGGGGAGTACGCCTCATTGGCTCCGAAGGGTGTCCGCTTGCCGAAGCCATTCTCGCAGAGCGTCAGTAAGAAACCGTCCGGATCGGCGACCACCATGCCGACGAGGCTGTCTTCTTTGTTTTTGTTCAGCTTGATGCCCCACACGCCAATGGCCCCGCGACCCATGGCGCGCACGTCGGATTCGCCGAAACGGATCGCCATACCGGCCCGCGTGCTCAGCACCACTTCGTCGCCCGGCCGGGTGACGCACACTTGCATGAGGGCGTCGCCTTCTTCCAAATTGATGCCGATGATGCCACCTTGACGCGGCCGGCTGTATTCCATCAGGCTCGTCTTTTTGACGAGGCCTTGGCGCGTCGCCATGAGGAGGAACGTGCCCGCTTCGAACTCGCGCACGGGGATCACACTGGCGATCTTTTCATCGGGTTTGAGCGACAGCACATTGGCGATCGAACGCCCCGACGATGTCCGGCTCGCTTCGGGAATCCGGTAGACTTTCAGCCAATAACACTGGCCGCGGTCGGTGAAGCAGAGCAGGAACGATTTCGTCGTCGCGGTGAAGAAGTGCTCGATGAAATCGTTGTCGCGGAGGTTGCCCTGCACGCCTTTCCCGCCGCGCCCTTGGCTGCGGTACGTCTCGATGGGCAACCGCTTGATGAACCCCTCGTGCGAGAGCATGATGACGGCCGGTTCGTCGGCGATCAAGTCTTCCATTTCGACGTCGCCACCGTCGTCGGTGATCTCCGTGCGGCGATCGGTGCCGAAACGGTCGCGCATCAACTCGAGGTCGGCCCGGATCACATCGTTCACTTTGTCGTCGCTGCCGAGCAAGGCCTCGTAACTGCGGATCTCGTCGCGGATCTGGTTGTATTCTTTGAGGATTTCATCCCGTTCCAAGTTGGCCAGTTGACCGAGTTGCATCCGCAGGATCGCCTCGGCTTGCAGCTCCGTCATGCGGTATTCGTTGCGGATGCCGATTTCGGCCTGCAAGATCCCGAACGCGACTTCGCCGAGCGCCGACTTCATCAGGTCGATGGAGACGCCCATCCCCTGCAACCGCACCTTGGCTTCGGCCCGCGACGACGATTGCCGGATCGTCTGGATCACCAGATCCAAGCTCGAGATGGCAATCAATTGCCCTTCGAGGACGTGGCTGCGTCGCTTGGCTTCGCGAAGTAAGAAGTTCGTCCGGCGGCGGATGACCACGATCCGGTGATCGAGGAATTTCTGCATCATCTGCTTGAGCGTCAAAAACTCGGGCCGGCCCTCCACCAGCGCGAGCATGGCGATGCTGACCGTCTTCTGCAACCGACTGAATTGGTAGATCTGATTGAGCACCAAGTGCGGGTCGGCCCCGCGTTTGAGTTCGACCACCAAGCGAACCGGTTCACCGGTCCGGGCCGATGATTCGTCGCGGACAAAGCTCATTCCGGGAATGCGATCGTCGCGGAGCAACTCGCCGAGTTCCGCCATCAAGGCGTTCCGCGTCACCTCGAACGGCACTTCCTTGATGATGATCGTGGGGATCTTCCCTTTGACTTCTTCGATGATCTCGGCCCGGGCCCGGAGCGTGATCCGGCTCCGCTCGCCCATGTAGGCGCGGTACAGGCCCGCCTTGCCCATAACGATGCCACCCGTCGGAAAGTCCGGCCCCGGCACGATTTCCAGCAACTCCATCAAACTGACATCGGGATTGTCGATCAAGCGAATCAGGCCGTTGCAAATTTCGCGCAAGTTGTGCGGCGGAATGTCGGTGGCCATACCGACGGCAATGCCCACGGCACCGTTCACGAGCAAGTTCGGGAACTTGCTCGGCAACACGAGCGGCTCGCGGTATTTGCCGTCGTAGTTGTCGATGAAATCGACCGTGTCGTTTTCCAAGTCGGCGAGCATCTCGGCGGCGGGTTGAGTCAAGCGCGCTTCGGTGTAACGGTGGGCGGCGGGGGGCAGTCCGGCGATGGAGCCGAAGTTCCCCTGCCCGTGGATCAATTTCTGTCGCATCACCCAGTCTTGGGCCATGCGGACGAGCGTGTCGTAGATACTGGCGTCACCGTGCGGGTGGTAGCGCTTCATCGTTTCACCGATGATGCCGGCGCACTTACTCGTCGCCGAGGATGGCCCCAAACCAAGGTCGTTCATGGCGACTAAAATGCGCCGCTGCGACGGTTTCAAGCCGTCGCGCACGTCCGGCAGCGCCCGACTGACGATGACCGATTGGGCGTAGGTGAGGTAACTATCCCGGAGTTCGTCGACGATGTCGAGAGGGTCGATCGGCAGATCGGGGAGCACCGGTGGATCGTTGGAATTCGGCGGGGTCGAAGAGGATTTGGCCAAACCAGACTCCTAACGCAGAACCGAGACTTTGAACGGTGACGACGCGCGAGATCGAAAAGCAACCGGATGCCGGGAAACGAGTTACAATCGTTCCCGTACCAGTTGTTTTGAACCCTCACTGAGTGGATATTTTATGAATTCAGCCGAATGCGGGCCATGTTGGTTATTCGACAATCGGAACCATTTTCACCGCAGTGCCGTCAGATTGAGATAGGATTAGGCTACCGTCTGCTTCAACTCGTTGGGATTTGCCATGAATCGTTTCACGTTGGCCCTTTTGACGATCATCGTCGGGGCGACAGTCGCCATCGCCGAACCAGTCAAAGACACAGCGGCGGCCTCGTTCACCCGCACCAAGAAACTCAAAGGCAAATTGACCCTCGATGCTAAGAATGAACCGATCGGCGACACGCTCAAGGAGATTTCGAGCCAGCTCGAAGATCAAAAACTCGGCGCCCTGAGCGTGACATACGATGCGGGTGTTTCCAAAAACACCAAGACGACTTTCTCTTGCAAAGAGTTGCCGGCGGACGAAGCATTGGACGGGTTGCTGAAAACGCTCGATCTGGGTTACGTCGTGGTTTCCAAAGACAAAGACCGTTACGACGGTTGGCTGAAATTGCAAAAGGGGACGAGCCGGGGCTATGAAACGGGCACCGAACCAAAAGGCGAACCGAAACCGGTTGTGAAGACCGAACCGAAGCCTGCGGTGAAGCCCGAGCCGGTCGAGGACAAAGCAACCGAACAGGAAGAGAAAGCGGCCACGGCGCGCTTGACCACCGCGAAGGAACTCCTTGAAAAAGGCAAAGATGCCGAGGCCAAGCCGCTCTTGAAATACTTGGTGAAATACTGCGCCAACACGAAAGCCGCAGTCGAAGCGAAAGAGTTGCTGGGCAAAATCAATTAGCTCCCGCTGATAATTGAATCGGCAGACGCCGGGTGGCTGGCATGCCGATGGTTCCGCTGCCGTGGAGTGCACGATTTCGTCCCGATTCTTTCGAGCGGTACAAAGCCTCGTCCGCTTCGCGGACGAGGCTTTGGACGTCCGGTGTGCTTCTTGAGAGCGTGGCGGCCCCAACGCTCACCGTCACGGCTCGGTTGTTCCAGTGCCGACTCGCGATCGCCTGACGGCATCGTTCGGCCACCACCATCACCCCTTCTCGATTCGTGTCGGGCAAGATCACGACAAATTCTTCGCCACCATAACGCGCGAGGAAATCGGTCGTACGCAGGGTGTTTTGGAGCGATTGTGCCACGGCACGCAAGATCTCATCCCCGACCAGATGCCCGAAGGAATCGTTGAATCGTTTGAAGTGATCGATGTCGATCAAGAGAATGGAAAGCTCCGAATTCTGCGCCAGGCACCGGTCGAACATCTCCGCGAGAGCATCGTCGAAGGCCGCCCGATTCTGGACTCCCGTCAGCTTGTCCGTGACCGAGAGGAGTTGGAGTCGGAAGTTGGCCCGCTCGAGTTCCAACTGATAGCCGAGTAGACAATCCTCGTAGCGCATCTGCTCGCCGACATCGTGGATGACGATGCTCAACACGCGTGCTCCGGTGTGTGGGACGACACTGGCGCTCAAATCGACATCGAGAATGGTACCCGATTTGTGCTTGTACTTACGCCGTCCGATGGAACAGCGATGCTCCGACTTCCCAGTCCGTTCGATATTCGCATCGACGCTGGCCCGGTCGTGGTCGACCAAGTCGTACAACGTCAATCCGGTCATCTCCTCGGCGCTGTAGCCGAACAATCTCAAGCAAGCGCCGTTCGCTTCCAACACCCGTTTGGTATCCAGCGCCACTAAGAAGACGCCTTCGGAGAGTAGTTCGACGACGTTGCGGAACTTCTCTTCGCTCTCACGCAGCGCCAGCTCCGTTCGTTTTTCCACAGTCACATCGACGGCCATCCCGGCGAGAAACCGTTGTCCGGACGCTTCGGTCAGGCGAAACTTGTACGACTGCCAATGCGACGCGGAACCATCAGGCGTCGGCACCGTTTCCAGAAGTTTCACCATCTCCCCATTCGCTAAAACGCTGGCGTCGATTTCTCGGAGCGGTTTACCGATTTCGTCGCCCCAAAGTTCGATATCGGTCTTACCGAGCCAAGCCGATTCGGGGAGATCAAACTTATGCGCCAACGGCTCGTTGACATAAACGAATCGCCCATCCGCATCTTTCATGAACGCCATCGCTGGACTGTGATCCATGAAGGTTCGGAACCGTTCTTCGCTGGCCCGCAATTTGGCCTCGATCCGATTTCGTGCGGCCAGTTGAACCGCTAATTCTTCCACTTGCCGGCGCAAGAGTAACTGAGCGACGACCTGCCGGGCGAGAATCTCCAATGCGTTCAATTGCACGGCGCTCAATTGTCGGGGCACGCGGTCGATGGCACACAGTGTGCCCAGTTTGAAGCCTTCCGGCGTCGTCAGGGGACAGCCCGCGTAAAATCGGATATTCGGTTCGCCTGTCACGAGGCCATTGTCTCGGAACCGATCATCGGTTGCGGTGTCGGGCACGACGAATAACGTGTCGCCGAGGATCGCGTGGGCGCAGAAGGCCAAATCGCGGTGGGTTTCTGGGGCGTCGATCCCGAACTTCGATTTGAACCACTGTCGATCCGAGTCGATCAAGCTCACCAGCGCAATCGGGACTTCGCAAATGGCCGCCACGAGCCGGGTAATATCGTCGAACTGACCCTCGGGAGGCGTGTCGAGCACATTCAGCCGATGGAGAGCTGCCAACCTTTCGACTTCGCAAGGGGGCGTGGGAGCAGGCATCGTGTCCACCGATTCAAGATTACCGAGACTGAATACTCAAACCCTAGTCCACGTTTGAGGCCGTGTAAGGCCCGGAGTCGTTTTCCAGTAAACCTCAGTAGACATAGAATGGCTCAGATTCTCAATTTTGCGGCCCACCCCCGAATCGAGTGCAGAACATGACTGTTCCGGATCAAGAAAAGACGGGCCTGGGAAACTACTTCATCGCCAATTATCCTCCATTTTCGTTCTGGTCGGGTTCCGAAGTCCCCGCCGCGACGGACGCGTTGAATCGCCCGCCGAAGCCGGGCACGCCCCTCGGGCTTTACCTTCACATTCCGTTCTGCCGCAAACGCTGCAAATTCTGCTATTTTCGAGTTTATACCGACAAGAACGCCAAGGATGTCAGCGTCTACCTGAATGCGATCATCAAAGAAGTGGAACTTCTCTCTGCGACTACGTGCGTCGGTGGGCGTTCCCTGGACTACATCTACTTCGGCGGTGGCACCCCATCGTATTTGAGCGCCGATCAGCTCAAATCGTTGATGACCCGGCTGAAAGAAATCATGCCGTGGGATCAGGCCCGCGAAGTCGCATTCGAGTGCGAACCGGGCACGCTCCAGCGGCACAAACTCGAAGCGCTCAAAGAAATGGGCGTCACCCGGCTCAGCCTCGGTGTCGAGAACTTCAATCCGGAAATCTTGCAGTACAACGGACGGGCGCACCTCGAAGATGAGGTTTACCGCGCCTACGGTTGGGCGCGCGAGATCGGCTTCGACCAGATCAACATCGACCTCATCGCCGGGATGGTCGGCGAAACGTGGGACAACTGGAAGTCGTGCATCGCCAAGACGCTCGTGATGTCACCCGAAAGTGTGACCATCTACCAGATGGAACTCCCGTACAACACGACCTTCTCGAAAGAATTGAAGATGGCCGGGGACAACCATACTCCCGAGATGGTCATCGCCGATTGGCCGACGAAACGGGCCTGGGTCGCCTACGCCTTCGACGAATTCGTGAAGGCCGGCTACGACATTTCGAGCGCCTACACGGTGGTGAAAAACAAGCAGAAGACCCAGTTCGTCTACCGGGATGCCCTCTGGACGGGCGCCGACATGTTTGGCACCGGGGTCGCCTCGTTCGGCCACATCAACGGCGTCCACATTCAAAACGTCGACACTTGGGAAGCGTACATCGCCAAACTCGACGCCGGAGAAATCCCGATTGGACGAGCGTTGCCGGTGAATGAGCGCGCCCAGTTAATCCGCGAGATGATCTTGCAACTGAAGACGGGCCACCTCGAACGCCAGTATTTCCAATCGAAGTTTGCGGTGGACATCACCGACGAGTTCCGCACCGGTTATGCGAAACTCGAAGCCGATGGCTTGCTCAAAGTGACCCCGCGCGGGGTCGATGTTACGCCGTCGGGTTTGCTGCAAATCGATCGGCACCTGCCGACGTTCTTCGACCCGGAGCACATCTCGACGCGGTACACCTGATTATTTCTTGGCAGCCGGCGGAAGGATCTTCTGGAACGGTTTATTCTTCTTGTCCAGATTTCGATTTAAATCGACCGGGTCCAACTCGACCTTGGCCCCGGTTTCGGGAACGTCGACATTCGCCGACCAGAGGATGGCGTTCACCACCGTCCGGCGGAAATTCTCGTCGCCCCAGTTGCTGTGCTGATGGCCGCCCGTGAAGCCGAAGGCCCGGCCTTTGTCGGCCCGTTCGTAAGCCCATGCCATCGTTTCGACGCGGCCCGGGTGCTTCTTCGCATCGGCGGTACCGCGGCTCTGATCCGGCGGGAGCGCTTGCAAAATCGGTGTGACTCCTTTGGCATCTTTGACATCGGTCGCATCGCCGATCCAGTGCATGTTGAAGTACCATTCGTCGCGGATTTCAAACGGATTGACCCCGCGTGTGATCGGGTGCTTGGGCAACGTGCGAATGTTGGCATCCCAATGCGGATTCGTGCTGATCCGCGGATCGTAGTATCCCCCCATCCACGACACCACCGTGTCGCCGTGCTTCGGCTCGTAATCGACCGCGAAATGCAAGTTCACCCAGCCGGTGCCCCGATCCATCGACTTTTGCAGCATTTTCAGCCGATCCTTCTTCACCACGGGGTGCCCTTCCCGGCCGTCCATGTAAAAAACGAGTGTGGCGGCGCCGTCGAAGACTTTCTCGTCCTGGGGCCAACCATCGCGAACCATGACGGGCCAGACTCCCGGGGTCTGCTTGAGTAAGTTCATCAAGATGGCCGTACCGGCGAAAAACTCATGATCGCCCGGCCCGTGGCTTTTCGCCCCGGCCACGAGGACGATTTTCTTCCCTTTGAAATCGGCCGGCGGTTCGACTTCCAACGGTACCTTCGATTGATCGTACGGGTCGAAACCGAGGGATTGAATTTGCTCCGGGGTGGCCGCGTTCTTGATCGGTTCCGCCGCTAAACTGGAAGAAACGGACACGAGAATCGCGACGAGGGACGTTCGCCAAAGCATGAGAAAGGTTCCGGGTAAGGAGGAGTGGTCGCGGGCGGTATACAGACTGAATAGGAACACGCCCCGCCCCCGGCCGCAAGCGGATTTTCCATGGCACTTCTCGCAGCACTTTTGCAAGCTAAACCCGACACGACTGTCCCGAGGTTCCATTCTTTGACTCCGCCGCAGACATTGGCCGACCTTCACCGACTCTTTCCAGAGGGGCGAGATCGCTCCGATTTACTTCCCGTGCCACCGGATGAGATCCCCGAGCCGTACCGGCAACTGCTGGTGCACACCCACCACATGACGGTGACGGTGGAGGGGTTTTACGGCCAAGCGGTGAATGTGAAGGTCCTCGACCGGGTGCGGAGCGAGATGACTTACGGCCGGAAGATTTTGCTATCCCTAAAAGAGAGTGGCGACGTGGTGCAATTCGGGGTCATCGAGGTGAACTTGGCCGCACTTTCGGACACCGTGCGAGAAGAAATCATCGCTGAAAAAACACCACTCGGTCGCGTGCTCATTCAGAACAATGTCTTGCGGTCGATCTCCCCGTTGCAGTTTTACCGGGTGACCCCCTGGCCGCAACTTTGCGAGTGGTTCGGATTGAAAGCACCGCGAGTGACTTACGGCCGGCTGGGCATCATTTACGCGGGCGATCATCCTGCCATCGAAGTGTTAGAAATCTTGGCACCGATCGGGTGAAACCGGATTAACCCTGCAAAAACAGATCGTCCGGGCTGCTCAAGTAAACCAGTGCTCCCGTATCGGTCCACTGTTCGACATGTTCGCTGTCGGCCTCGGCACGTTGGTAATCCCCAACCCGCATCCGCGTTTGACCGACGATCACGGTGCCTTCAAGAACCACGCACTCTTCCACCCCAGGATGAATGTGCGCCGGCAATCGAGCTCCCGGAGCGAGTCGCAATAGGCAGGTGACACGATTTCGTTCATGATCACGGCTCAATAGCCGGTAGGTGATTCCTGGTACCGGTGTCGCTCGGAAACTACCGTGATCTGCAAATCGGAAGACGATGCCTTTGGGAATTGCGATCCGTTCTAGAATGGCGGCTTTCAACTCGGGCGGGGGAACCACGGACTGGATTGCCGCCGTCAGTTCCAGCAACGCTCCTTCGAACTCCGCGGTCGCCAACGATTCTGGGGAACCGTCGGTCGCCAGCAACAATTCCCACTCCGCGAGTTCGCACGCCGTCATCGAGCCGGCCACATATTCGGCGGCTTGCTGATTCGTGTTGTCTGAGTTTGAAATCGTCATGACTTCACCGGATCCGATTCTTTTTCGCGGAAGCGTTCCCGCAGCCGGATCATTCCGAGGCGAATTCGCGTTTTCACCGTGCCGAGGGGCAACTGCAGCGATTGGGCAATCTGCTCATGGGTGAAACCCTCAAAAAACGCTAGCCCAATTGACTCTCGCTGCTCTTTAGGCAAGTCGGCAAGGCCCGCATGCAACGCCGTGGCCGCTTCATCGTGCAACAGTGCCGCACTCGGTTCGATCAACGTGGCCGCCTCGGGAATC
>JAYSYJ010000282.1:0-9639 GCA_043727675.1 Fimbriiglobus sp. | reverse complement strand
TCGAGCGCGCCATCGAAGCCGGGGCGACGACGCTCAATATTCCGGACACCGTCGGCTACGCCGTGCCAGCACATTATGCGGCGATCATCCGCCATCTGAAAACCACCGTCCGCAATATCGACCGCTGCGTGCTCAGCGTCCACTGCCATAACGATTTGGGCATGGCGGTGGCCAACAGCCTCGCGGCGCTCGGCGAAGGTGCCCGGCAAGTCGAATGCACCATTAACGGTATCGGTGAGCGCGCCGGCAATACCGCCCTCGAAGAGATCGTGATGGCGCTCAAGACCCGCCAAGATTATTACGGCCTGACGACCGGGATCGAAACGAAATTCCTCGGGCCCGTGAGCCGGAAATTGTCGAACGTGACGGGGATGCAGGTTCAGCGGAACAAGGCGATCGTGGGCCGCAACGCGTTCGCCCACGAAGCCGGCATCCATCAAGATGGCATGTTGAAGAACCCGAACACCTACGAAATCATGCGTCCCGAAGATGTCGGCATCTCGAAGACGGAACTCGTGTTGGGCAAGCACAGCGGTCGCGCCGCGTTGCGGGAACGGGTGGCGCACCTCGGCTACCACCTCGCGGACGAGCAATTGAACACAGTGTTTGCAGACTTCAAAAAGCTCGCTGACCAGAAGAAAGAAGTCTTCGACGCCGACATCGAAGCGCTGATCGAAACGCAGTTGCAAGCCACCTCTGGCGGCAAACTCTGGTCGCTCGTCGGCTTCACGAGCACGGCCGGCACCGGCTCGCAAACGTCCGCTGCTGTGAGCTTGCGGCACCGCGACGACCCGGCCGGCGTGGTTCGCCGCGACGCGGCCCCGGGTAACGGCCCCATCGATGCCTTGTTCAAAGCGATTGCCCGTGTCACCGGGGTGACGGCGAAAGTGATCGACTACCGGGTACGCTCGGTGTCGCAAGATATGGATGCGCTCGGCGAAGCCCACATCGAAGTCGAGTACCACGGCAAGCGCTCCAGCGCCCGGGCCGTGAGCTTGGACGTGATCGAAGCCAGCGCACTGGCGTACTTGGAGGTGCTGAACCGCCTCGTTCAACAACAACTGCGGGATCGCTTGAAACCGACGGACGATGTGCCAACGAACGTGGTGCCGGTCGTTTAGTCGCTACAAAGAAAATTTGGCCGGTTCGAACGGAACTGGCCGCACCCTTGCACCCTCTGCGGAAGAGTTGAGTTTCCATGAGCGACAAACCCCGTTGGTTCCAGACCACGGCCATCGATTACCCGAATAGCCGGCCCCACATCGGCACCGCGTTCGAGAAGCTCGGCGCTGACGTACAGGCCCGCTACCGGCGGATGGAAGGGTACGACGTGTTGTTCCTCATGGGCAACGACGAGAACACCCTCAAAGTCGCTGACAAAGCCAAGGAACTCGGCCTGGAACCGCAGGCCTACTGCGACGATATGGCCCGGCAATTCCGCGAGGTCTGGGACGCACTCGATATTTCTTACGACGTCTTCGTGCAAACGAGCCACGAGCGCCACAAAGCGTGCTGCCGGAAATTCATCCAGAAGGTCTACGACAACGGTCACATCTACAAGGGTGGCTACGAAGGGTGGTATTGCCCCGGCTGCGAAGAGTTCAAATCGGAGAAACTGTACGGTGCGAACAACGGCTTGTGCCCGAACCACAATAAGCCGCTCGTTCGCCGCACCGAGCCGTGCTACTACTTCCGTTTGAGTGCATTCAAAGATCGGCTCCTGGCGCATCTCAAAGATAACCCCCACTTCGTGCAGCCCGATAGCCGGCGCAACGAAATGATTGGCTTCATCGAATCGGAGGGACTGGAAGACCTCAACATCTCCCGGCACGGCGAGCAATGGGGCATCCCGTTGCCGTTCGATCCGGAGTTCACGATTTACGTCTGGTTCGACGCCCTGCTGACGTACACCACCGGTATCGGCTACGGCGACGACGAGGAACTGTTTCGCAAGAACTGGCCTGCGGATATTCACTTCATCGGCAAGGACATCACCCGCTTCCACAGTCACATTTGGCCGGCGATGTGTTGGGCGGCCGGTATCGAACTCCCACGCCAAGTGTTCAGCCACGGCTTCGTCACGGTCGACGGCACGAAGATGGGCAAGAGCATGGGCAACGTCGTCCAGCCGCTGGAAATCATCGCCAAGAGTAGTGTGGATGCCTACCGCTACTTCTTCATGAGGGAATGCGCCTTTCCCGGTGACGGCGACTACAGCGGGCAACGGTACGAAGAGGTGTACAACTCGGAATTGGCGAACAATATCGGGAATGCTGTGAGTCGCTGCATCACGCTCATCGCCAAGAATTATGCAGGGGAATTAGAAGGTACTGCAAACTGGACGCCCGAAAGCATCTTCTTTGAGTACATTCCGGGGAGAAGTGCAATCCCGATGGGTTGTTGGGACTTGCCTCGCCCGCGAGACACCGTCATAAAAAATCCAGTTGACCTTAAAAAGATCGTTCAAGAGATACGGAAGTCTGTTGTAGACTGCCAATATAACCAAGCTCTGCAATCAATTGTGCAAAATCTTCTCACGCCTACCAATCAGTATTTGGAAGAGAAGGCGCCGTGGAAGTTGGTGAAGACTGACAAAGAAGCCGCCAAACGAGTGCTGTTCAACGCGGTACAGTCGCTACGCATTGCGGCGATTCTTCTTAAGCCGTTCATTCCCCGATCCGCAGAAATCATTTACACGAGCTTCAACTTCCCGAAGCCGTGGGCCGAAGTGACTTACGCCGACGCCGCGGAGTTGACGTCCCAGCCGGACGATCTTCGTGTCACGGCGGAGTTGATCGATGGCAAAGTGAAGCCGCTCTTCCCGAGAATCGCTTAAACAGATCACCGGAGGGAGAATGCCAGCGGTCGGGTTGTTTCGCTTCGCAAGCCAAAGACCTTTTGGAACCGGCTGAACAGTTCCGCCCGCAGTTTCGCCAATCCTTCGGCCGTGCGATCCGCCATCGTGATGCAACCACCGGCGCGGCGTTCGTGGCCACCGGCATTGCCGAGTTCGGCCACCACTTCCCGTAGCAATTCCCCGGCACGGGCATTGGCCTTGGCCGATCGAACCGACAGAATCACCTTGCCTTCGTAGACACCGGCGCAGACGGCCCAGTCGGCCCCCTCGAAGCGCACGAGAGAATCGACGATCTCGGCCGCCTGTTCGGGTTGGCGGAGCGGGTCGATCCAGGTGAACAAGAATCGGTCGCAGACGACTGCATTTTGCAGAGCCAACGCCATGCACTCGAAATGGCTCTGCGGCAGTTGGGCATTGCGGATTTTTGCCAGCGAATCTTTGTTCGCCAGCGGGAAGAGCAAGTTCAGCGCTTCGTCGTCGGCCGGAGTCGCCTCACGCGGGTAGCCCGACAATTCCGTTTCGATGCCGTAATACAACGCGGTGGCGAGGGGCGCCGGAATCGAAGTCGCTTGCTCGGTGAGGTAGCGTGTCACGATGGTGCAGGTCGCCCCGAAATCGGGGCGGATATCGGCGTAATGCACACCGTTGAGGTTGCCCGGGGTCACGTGGTGGTCGATCACGGCGACGACCGCACGGCCGTGATCGGTGGTGTGTCGGCCGGTGCCCGGTTGGCTATCGACCATGACAAAAGCATCGCCAGGACGCTTTTGGAGTTGGGCCAACGGTTCTAGTTCGATTGGGATCAAATTGACAAGTGCCCGGTTTTCCGAACGACTCACAAGACCGTCTTGGGTCAAGACACATGGCTTGTCGAGGCGGGTTCGCACCAAGTGGGCCAACCCCAACATGCTACCGAGGCTATCGGGGTCGGGTTGAATGTGCGAGAGAAACACGACTCGCTCGCACGAACGCAATTCGCTTAAAAATCGATCCGACTTACGGGATTTTGCCACGGAACTGGGCAGTTTCAAAGTCGTTTCGGCGCTGTTTCGCGCCATAGAGTCACCAAAAATAGGCCAGGCAATTTCCCAACGCTGGGTTAGGGTCGCCTCAATCAGTTATGAGTATTTTACACAGGGTGAGCGAAGCCGCCAATATCAGCGAGCAAAATTTGAGTCGGGAGTTCTAAACTCGCCCACATCCCCGTACCCCGGACTTTTTTCATCTGATACACTACTAATAGACTGGTCACAGCACTTAGGGGAGTGGTACCCAAATGGGGATCTACGACCGCGATTACTACCGCGACGACAGACGAAGCTGGGGTGGCTCCGTCGGTTCACCCGGTACGGTCTTGTTGATCGCCTCGACGATCGTGCTTTTCTTCGCACAGGCCTTCACCACAAAACGGCAACGCGTTTCGGAATTGTTGGAGTGGAGCCAATTCGACTTCGACAAAATCATGCAGGGCGAAGTTTGGCGAATCTTGACTGCCGGGCTGATTCCTTCAAATGACATTTTCACGCTGATTTTGTCGATGATCCTGCTCTTTTGGGCGGGTAAAGAGATCGAACGGGTTTACGGCACGAAACCGTTCGTCGTCTTTTACATTCTCGCGGGCATCGCCACATCATTGGGAAAATTGCTCGTTGGCTTCGCCGGCATCGATGTCGCGGTGCCGTCGATTGGAATCGCCGGGGCCATTTTTGCGGTCATGGTACTCTTTGCCTGCCTCGATCCCAAACGGACGATCTTGGTCTTCTTCGTCTTGCCGATGCCGATTGCCCTGTTGGTGAGCATCCTTTTGGGATTGGCTGTTCTGACAGCTTTACGTGATGATACAAAAGTCCATGCTGTTGGAATTGTTTCCGGAGCGATTTTCGGCTTCTTATTCTTCAAATTGGCACCCGCGATTTTGACGAGATTGAACACGACTCGGCGTCGACCGGCTCAACGGGTGCCCGTGCGGATTTATGTTGACCCCGTGGCTGAGGAAGAACTCGATCACGTCGAAGCCATGATGGCTCAGGAAGAAGCCCGGACGTCACCGGATCTGCCTCGAAATGCGCGGGCCATGGACGAACAACTCGAGGCCAAGCTGGATCGGGTGTTGAGCAAAGTGGCCCAGTCTGGCCGTGGGAGTTTGACCGTCGAAGAGCAAGAAATCCTTCAAAAAGCTAGCGAAATCTATAAAAAGAAGCGTTCGTAAGCTCTTCGCACACGAGGTGTAAGCCATGGCGTTGTATTCGTTCAGTTGTCCGGATTGTGGGATTGAGTTCGAGAAGATGTTCGCGCGCGTTTCGGCGGAACCGAAAGCCGACTGTCCCACCTGCGGCAGTACGAAACCGAAACAAGAATTCGGCTTGCCAGCCAAGAGCACCAAGACGACAACCGCAGTGCCAATGTCGTCATGCCCACCCGGAACCGGCCCCTGTGGAACCTTCGGTTGCCAGCGCGGTAGCTAACGGTTAGACGGTTGTTGTTCAGTCAGCGTCAAACAGATTTGATAAAATCAAGTTGTCGTGTCGGGAAACTCTGACTATCTTATTAGTGTACCGACTGTACACCGAGGATGGCCAGCCATGACCGACGAAAAAACAGCCCAAGAATGTGCGGATTTGTTGCAAGCGCTCGGTGAACCGAACCGAATTCGCATCATCGACTTCCTTCGGGCTGGTTCGAAGAACGTCACGGAAATTTCCCGCTTGATGCAGGAAGAAATCGTCAACGTTTCGCACCATTTAGGGGTGCTCCGGGAAGCGGGCTTGGTCGAAGATCGCAAAGATGGTCGGTTCGTGATTTATTCGTTGCACCCGCGCTTCTTTCGCAGCGATTCCTCCAATTCCACCTGTCTCGACCTCGGCTGGTGCCGCGTGGAAATCCCACACCGCTAAACTGATTGAAAGAGTGACCGCACTCTTTCATTTCTCCAGTGCCTCGGTGTATTCGCTGGTGTAACGGAACTTCGTCCCTTCACCTTGATGGTTCGCAATTTCCTTTTTGATGGTCAGTTTGGCCCCGTGGTACTGACCAGTCTTCGCGTTGAAGAAAACATCCCCTTCCCACAGCACGGGTATGATCGCGGGCATCAGGGCGGCATCGTCGAGCGCGACTTTGAGTGCCGTTGTGATGCCGATGATGGCGAAATCTTTGTTCATACCGCGGAACGTCTGCTTTTGCACGGCCGCGAATTTCTCACCGGTGCCAAGTGGTGGCGGGAGCTTCACATCAAAGGTTCGTTCCCAGCTGATTTTCGCCGTCAACGCGGCTTCGGGCAGCGTCACTTTGAATGGCAAATTGGCTTGAAGCCCGTCGGCCGCAGTCGCGTTGTCTGACTTCACGTCCGAAATCTTCCCCAACGGATCGATTTTGAGTGTCAGGATCGGCTTATTCAGGAAGGTCATGGCCTTGGCGTCTTCCGCCACCGTGGAATCGAGGACTCGAATGACGGGTTTTGCGTCGCCAACCGTTTGTGAGACTTCTTGTTTGAAAGCCGAGGTGATCAATTCCACAGTCGCACTACCATCGGTTTCGACGGTCTTGACAGTCCATTTCTTATCGAGAGCCAGTTTCGTGATGGTGGTGCTGTCCACCGATTTCTTGGTCTGTTCGTCGAGGGTGGTATCTTGCACCGTCGTGGTTTGCAGCACGCGGTAAGTCTGGGCGGCGTCCTTCTGCCAGACGAATCGGAGTTTCGGGGTTTCGTCGGCCAGGGCAATAGGGATCGAAAACAGTACCAGCACGGCAGCAACTAGCAAGCGGATCATCGGGGAGCCTCTCCAAGGACAGTTCATCGCCCGTCGGAGATAGCGAAACTGGGCAGGCTTGGGAAGGCCTACTCGATGGTGCTCAGTAACCCTTGCAACTCGCCACAAGCATGGAGTGCATCGGGCGTGCCGGCCCGGGTACTGGCTTCGATTCCCGCTTTCAGCACCGTGGCGGCGCGGTCGTCATCGCCGGCACGTAACAACGCTTGCCCGGCCATCAGGAACGCCGGGATGTACGGCTTGGTCGGATTCAGCGCAATAAGCTCTTGCAGCACCGTCGCAGCCTGAGCATCGTTCCCCGCACTGCTGTGCTCCATGGCCAACCCGTAACGTAGGAATTCGTCGTTCGGATCATCGGCGAGCATCGCTTCGATTTGTTCCATCCGCGGGGTCTTGGTCATCGCTCGGCCTCGGTGGTGTCAATTCTCGCCCAGTCAACGTATCCGTCACAACCGGAGGGGCAACCGCCGTCACAGTTGTTACAAACCGGACTCTTTCTGAAATCGTCCCAAGCGGTACGTTGCTCCTGCGCATCCCCTTCGGCATCACCCGGCCATCTGCAGCCGAACATCTCCCGCACTGGCAACTCCAGGGTTAGCCGCGTTTGTCAGTCGGTCGAATCAACACTTTGTCGGCAGGATGCTGTGCCGTTGGCGGTTAGCCGCCCTACCAGGATGCGGGGTTTTCCATGGTGCTGCCGTCCCGATTCCGTGGTTTGGCCTCGTTCACCCGTCAGTCCCTTCGCCACGGAGTGGTGCTTTCGGCACTCGCGTTTGGCACCGCCCAAGCCACCGAGCCCATTTCCTTAAGCAGTGCCACCTCGCGGCGAGATGACACCGTCAACCTCGTGGAACGGGTCAAGAATTCCGTCGTGAACATCCATTCCGAACGTACCGTCACACAAGCCGCCGATGATCCCTTTCGCCCCGGACTCATGCAGCCTCAACGCGTGAATGGGATGGGTACCGGCATCGTTCTCGATCCGCGCGGCTACATCGTCACGAATTACCATGTGATTGACGATGTCCAGAGCCTCCGAGTTCGATTGTGTGACGGCACCACCTGTGTGGCACGCGTGATTGCCACCGATAAAGAATCCGACTTAGCGCTGGTGAAAATCGACCCGCCGAAGCCACTGGCGATGGTGCCGCTCGGTACCGCCCAAGATCTGATGCTCGCCGAGAAAGTGATCGCCATCGGCAACGCGTTCGGTTACGAACATACCGTCACCGTCGGTACGGTTTCGGCACTCAAACGCGATGTGACGTTGAACAAAGAAATCTCGTACAAGTCGCTGATTCAAACGCAAACGCCGATTAACCCTGGCAACAGCGGTGGGCCGCTGTTCAACAAACTCGGCGAAGTCGTCGGTGTGAATGTGGCGATCCGGGCGGGTGCCCAAAACATCGCGTTTGCGATTCCCGTCGACACGATGATTGCCAAAGCCGGCGATATGCTCAGTGGTAAAAAGCGCGCCGGGCAACGTCTCGGCTTGACCTTCGGCGATAAATTCGAGCGCCCCGCTGAGGATGGCCCGATTCGCCGGAGTTTGATCATCGACAGGGTTGATCTCGGCAGCTCCGGTGCGGAAGCGGGTCTGAGAATCGGCGATATCGTGGAAAAAATTGGCGAGTTGGCGGTCAATCACTCCGTCGATTTCGAACGGGGTTTGCTGGATCGCCCGGCTAAAGTCCGCTTGAAACTCAACCGCAACGGCGAGACTCTCGAGTTGGATGTGGCTACGGGAAACAATGCGGTCACCGAGCGAGCGACGATCACTCCGGCCGACGCCATTTGGGCCCGCACCGGGTTAAAACTCCAACCGGTTGGGGCCAATTACGTCACCTCGGTCGACAAAGCCTTGCGGGGTGGCCTTTGGGTCGCCGAAGTCGGCATTGGCACCGTTGCGGGCAAAGTGGGCTTGCAACGGGGGGATATCGTGCTCGGCTTCCACCTCTGGGAGTCACTCACCCTCGATAACGTTGTCTTCGTGCTGAATCACAAAGACTTGGCGACGTTTAGCCCGCTGAAAATCTTCTATGTCCGCGAAGGAAAGATCCGCGATGTCGAAGTGAAGCTCGGCGAGTAGTGACAACCCAGCGGAAGTCGGTTAAGCTCTGAGGTGTCACCGATACCGAGGAGCGGTCACCATGATTCGCGGAACGATTCTACCACTCGTGGGCATCTGGTTTCTGGTCACTGTTCCACCGGCACAGGCTCAAGTCGTTTTTGGCCCAGTTGCTGGGTATTCGTCGCACTTCAACTACGGGTATCAAGGGCGGAACTTCTCGTTTGGCGGTGGCTACCGGTTCTCGGCACCAGTTTACAATTACGCAGTCCCGTACACGTTTTACTATGCACCGCCGCCTTTGATTGTGGTGGTGCCACCACCCAGGATCAATTTCCGAGACCGGGAACCGGTCGCACCAGTCCAAGACCCGTTTCCGTCAGTCGATGATTTCGCGCCGGCCCGTGTCGATGCTGCGGTCAAACGTGGCGATTTCTTGGTGGTGAAACCTGGGCAACGAATTGTGCCGGTCGCCGCAGTGCTGCCGCTGCCAAAACCACCAGTGGAACCGAAAGCGTTGGCCGCGTACTTGATCAAACAAGCCCGCGCGGCGTTCGAAGCGGAACAGGTGGGCCGGGCGAGTGAACGGTTCCGTGCCGCCATCGTTTTGCAACCGATGGAGCCACAACTGCGGTTCTGGCTGGCCCAAACACACCTCGCACGCGGTGAATACACCGATGCCGCGACCGCTCTCTGCAGTGGCTTAACGTTGAACCCAGATTGGCCCAGCACACCCTACAACATGAAGGAGCTCTACGGCCAACGCGGCAATAGCTGGGCTGAGGATCTCGTCGAATTGAAGTCGATTCTCGCTGCCAACCCCGGTGACCACACGTTGCAATTTGTGGCGGGCTGTTGCGAATGGTTTTCGGGCCACCGCCAGGCCGCCCTCAAATTATTCGAACAAGCCCAGCCCGATTTCCCGTCCGAGTGTCAGCGATTCTTCG
>JAYSYJ010000281.1:0-72274 GCA_043727675.1 Fimbriiglobus sp. | reverse complement strand
TTCCCAAACCCCGTGAAATGCCCCGTCGTGGCCGACAAGGTTTCGCCAAGCGTTACAACCTGTCCGCGCCAAGTGGCGCAACCCGACGACTCTCGCGCACCGGCAGGACGGGGACTGCTGGTCAAGTCGTTTCAGGCGGTGAAGGCGCTCGTATCTCCGCCAGTTTTTCCGACTTGCCGGGCCTACTTCATTTGGCCAAACCCCCGCAATGGCGCATTCTCTATCCAGCATGACGGACACCGTTGTTGCGGAGACTGCCCAATGGAAAGGCAGACGCGGCGACGGGGACGGTGCGGAAACCCGATACGGAGCGGATCATGAGTATGCGATGGCTGAAGGTGTGTACGATGACAGCGGTCTTCGCCGGCATGTTCGGGGCCTCGTCCCTGTTCGCCGCGGACGACAAGAAGGTCGACGAAAAGAAAGCCGACGACAAGAAGCCAGCGGGGATGACCGAAGTCCCAGCGGCCACCCCAGCCGTTGTGACGGGTGTGGTCACGGGCAACTGCGGTGGCGTCTCGGTCGGTAGCTCGATGGTCGGTAGCGGCGGCGGAGCCGGTTGCGGCCCGGTGTACCAGACGATCCGCGTGACGGAAATGGTCCCGACGACGGTGGCGGAAACCCGCACCGTGTATCGGAACGAACTCCGCACCGAATCGTTCACGGCTTACCGGAACGAAACTGTGGCCGAGCAGCAGACCCGCAACGTGACGGTCAACAAGATGGTTTCGGAAACCGTCATGGAAAACCGCACCAGCATGGTCAGCCGCCCGGTGACCACGATGGAAAACCGCACGTGCATGGTCAGCCGTCCGGTGACCACGATGGAAAGCCGAACGGTGACGGAACGCGTCCCTGTGACCAAGACCGTGACCGTGAACGAAACGCACTACACGACCGAGTCCGTGACCGAAATGAAGAGCCGGACGGTGCGCCACACCGTATCGGTGCCGACGACCGTCGAAGTCGGCCCGGGCCTCTGCGGTCGCTTCAAAGGGTTCATGGACCCGTGCAGCTGCCCGTGCCCACGAACGGTGACCTACTGCAAGAAGCAGAACACCTGCGAAACCGTTTGCGAGCCGGTGACGGTTTGCAAGAAAGTGGCCCATTGCGTGCCGGTGACCAAGCAAGTGTGCAGCTACGAATGCGTGACCAAGACCGTCCAGTGCCCGGTGACTCGCAATGTTTGCGAAGCCGTCACGAGCCAAGTCGCCGTGACTCGCAATGTTTGCGAAGCCGTGACGACAGTGGTGCCGGTCTGCAAGACCCGCTGCGTATCCGAAGTGCAAGCTCAGACCTGCACGGTCAACGTTTGCAAGTCGGTTCCGTACCAAGCGACCCGCACGGTGTGCGTCCCGGTTTGCCACACCGAAACCGTCAACGTGTGCAAGATGGTCGCCACCACTGTCGAGAAGCAAGTGCTCGTCTCGAACGGAACCGGCTGCGGTACGGATCCGTGCGGCACCCCGGCGTGCGGTAGCGGCAAAGGCTGCAAAGGTCTCGGCCTCAAAGACAAGCTCTGCAGCTTCCACAGCGGATTGAAAGACAAAGTCGGCGGTTGCTTCTCGAAGCTCCGCAGCATGGGCAAGCGTAGCTGTGCCGCCCCGGCGTGCGACCTCGGCTGCGGTGCCCCGGCTTGCGGCGGCTGCAACTAACCAACCCGAACATTGAGGTGGATCCTTTTCACTTCAATACTTCAAAGCCCGGCCTCGCAGCAATGCGTGGCCGGGCTTTTTCATTGGTTCTGTCTAAGAAATCAATTCCTGCTGCCGTCGCACCACCGATGCGCTATTCTGATTCCATGACCGATTCGACTCCCCCTTCCGAACTCCGCTTGTCTCGGGCCGCCGCCCAGCGCCTCAGCCTCTACCTCCGCAGTCTCGATTCGTTCGCCCGCACGGGCACCACGCTCTCCAGCGAAGTGTTGGCCAAAACCGTCGGGGTGAGTGCGGCCCAAGTCCGTCGCGATTTGGCCATGCTCGGGCACCTCGGCTTGCGCGGCATCGGCTACGAAGCCGCCGGGCTGGCGGCGGCCATTCGGAAAACCCTCGGGATCGACCGGCCCTGGAAAGCGGTTCTCGTCGGCGTCGGTAACCTCGCCCGGGCGTTGTTACGCTACCGGGGCTTCTCCGAGCACGGCTTCGAAATCGTCGGGTTGTTCGATTCCGATTCCGCGAAGATCGGGCAAATCGTCGGCGGATTGCCCATCCAGCCACTGAGCCGATTGAAGGAAGCCGTCCGCGATTCCCGGGCCGAACTCGGCATCCTCACGGTGCCTTCGGACGTCGCGCAAACGGTGGCGAATCAGATGGTTGAGGCGGGTCTGCGCGGCGTGATGAACTTCGCGTCGGTGTTATTGGTGCTGCCGGGAGGGGTACAAGTCGTCACGGTCGATTTGGCCATCCAGCTCGAACAATTGGCCTTCGCCGTGCATTTGGGAGAGGATTAACGAACATCGGCGCGGCGACATGCAGTTGCTCGGCCGTGTGCTGGGAAAGGATGTACGATCATTTCAAATCGCGCAGGGCACTGTAACCCAGGTAGCCAACGACGCCACTGGCGATGATCCCGAAAATATCAACGAACATGAATGCGGAACCGCCGAATGGAAATTCGACTAAGAGATCCAGTAAAAAAACGAGCAACATCACGGCCGCAGTTCCCAGCGCTGCGTAGCACATCCACTTTTCCATGGCCCAGCCTTTCCAACCCGAGGGCTGCCTGCGAAAATCCCGTTTTCAGAACTCCGCCCGAGACCCGAACGAATTCGGTTGCCCTGCGCGGAGCTTGAGGAATTTTGCGGTAGTATAGCGTTCGCCCTTTCAGCCGCAACCGGTGACACGGCATATTCCAGCGTCGTGGGGGCATTCGCATTGCGCCGCTGGCAGAACGGGTACAATTGGGTCGTCCTGATGCGGGTTTCGTAGAATCGAGTGCACTGTGTTAGCCATTTTCACACGCCGAGCCACCCGATGATTCCCCTGCTGCTGACCTCCGCGTTTCTTTTCGCCGCCGATCCGGCCTCGGAAGCGGTTGAACTGAAAACGCCCACCGGCACGCTGTACGGCGTGCTCGATTTGCCCGCTGTCCCAGGCCCATGGCCGGTGATTTTGATCCACGTTGGCTCGGGGCCGACCGACCGTGATGGCAACAGTGCCCGCGCCAAGAACGACAGCTTAAAACAGCTCGGAGAGGGCCTCGCGGCGAAGGGGTTCGCCTGCCTGCGGTTCGACAAGCGCGGCATCGCCAAAAGCACCCCCGCCGGATTGAAAGAAGAAGATTTGCGGATCACACAGTACGCCGACGATGTCGTGCTCTGGGCGAAATGGTTGCGTGCCGATAAGCGTTTCGGCAAGCTTGGGTTTGTCGGTCATAGCGAAGGGTCGCTCATCGGATCGTTGGCCGCAGAAGCGAAGTTCGATGCCTTCGTGTCGCTGTGCGGGCCGGGTCGGAAACTCGGCGTGGTTCTCCGAGAACAGTTGAAAAAGAACCTACCCAAGGAGCTGTTTGCGAAAGCCGATGCGATTATGACGGAACTCGAAGCCGGCCGGGAGGTTAAGGAAACGCCGAAGGAGTTGGTCACCCTCTTCCGGCCGAGTGTGCAACCCTACATGATTTCGATGATCAAGCCCGACCCGGTGAAGGAACTCAACGCGGTGAGGTGCCCGATTTTAGTCGTCTCGGGCACGACCGATATTCAAGTGAGCGCAGACGATAGCAAGGAGCTAGCCGCAGCGCGCAAAGGTGTTCAAAGTGTACGAATCGAGGATATGAACCACGTGTTGAAAGAGATCGCCAAGACCTCCGCTTTGCTGCAAAATGTCTATTACACCGATCCAAAATATCCGCTGCACCCAAAGTTAATCGATGAGTTGACGGGATTCTTCGAGAAGAGTTTCGAAAAGAAGAAATAAGAATTTAGCGAAGCGAAAGAAGAGTAGGCAAGAGGTGGGAGTAGGAAATAGGATTCTGAAAAGGCGTTCAGCTGGGGTCTGGAAAATCTTTCTGGCGGTCGATTTTGGCCCTGAAAGGGCCGTTCCACCAGCCCAGGTCGGAGGTCGCGCAGCGACCGGAGGCCTGGGTATTGCGGTCCGCATGGAGACGCCCTGAAAGGGCAGTTCCAAGGACTGCTCCGAACCGTCCTTTCAGGACGGAGGCCGTGTTCCGGATCGGGGTTCCCAGGCCTCCGCCGGCGGCGCCGGCTCCGACCTGGGCTGGTGGAACGGCCTTTTCAGGGCCGAAATCTTCCGGATCCGACCTCCCGAATGATTTGCCACACCCGAGTTCCACTTATCGCCAGGGTGGTTGGCCGTCATTCGTCTTCTCCGTGTTCCCGCTTTTGCGGGCGCTGGGTGAAATCCATTCCAAGTCGGCGGGCACGAGCGGTGCTGGATTCTGCATGGTGCCGGCTGGGACGACGCCGGTCGGTTCAGTTCCTCGACCAGTGCCGAACTTCTTGATCACATACATCGGTGGCACTTGCACATCTTGTGCGCGGCTCAGATCGGCGTTCTCGTTGTAGGTGCGTAGCTGATTGGCAAAATTAGCCGTGTCGTAGTACCTCTGACTGATCGTCACGTAGGTATCACCCGGCCGAATCTTGTGAATGTCCACATCGTAATCCGTCTTCGCTTCCGTCGGTGCGACGACGGCCGGTTTGCCGGGTGAAGCGGTCAGTGGGAGCGGTGCCGGGGTGTCCAAAAACGGCTTGAGTTCGATATTTGGCTTCGGAGTCGCCGTCGGCGTGATGGGGGTCAAATTCGGCACTGGTAACGGTGGAATCGGTGCGGTAATGCTCGGAAGTGCAGTTTCCACCGCAGGCAACGCTGACGGAAGCGCAGCCGGTGTACTCGGCGTCTTCGCGGGTTTAGAAGGTAAGACTAGCGGTAAGGGCTCTTTTTCCTGTTCAACACTACCTGGTAATGGCAGACCTGTAAGCGCGGGTGGTGACAACGGAACTGACCCCAACGCGCCAGGTGATGGCAATGGCGGCAAACCCTCTGACTTGAGCTGTTCAGGAATCATCGGGATCGTCGCTGGAATGATTGGCGGGACACCCGGAACGTCCAGTGGCTTGATCACCGGCAAGGTGGCGCCCACTTGCTTGAATTCACCAGAAATAACCGGTGTTAGCAGCGGCACGGGAAGCGGGTCGTTCGATCCTATCGGTACAGGCAAAATCTCCAGCAGTTTGTCCTCGCGTTCCAGTTCAATTTGCGGTTTGGGTTTGCTCGGTGGCAAACTGGCGGTGTCGGCGAACGTGTTCGCTTTCATCGGCTCCGAAACGGGAACTGGAACCAGGGCGTTTAGGCCGAAGGCCCCGATGCCGAGGCTCCCCAGGCCGGCGAGGACGACACCCTTGGCCCGGCTTGGCTTCAACCAGTTCAATGGGAAGCCCGACGGTTTCACTTCCGCTGTCATCGTAGGCGGGCTTTTCGGGGCTTCCGGGGCGATGCCGTTCGGAAGGAAGAAGGAATCCGGTTTGTCGTCCGCGATCATCAGCGGTTTGCGCGTGATCGGCGGTGCCGACTGCGGCGGAGTTGTCGATCGGCTGAACGATGGCTTGGGCATTTCCGGCATCCCCGGCATGGGGATCGGCTCAAACGGCATCTTGCTGGTTTCGGTCATCCTTGAACTCCTGCGTTGCGTTAACCCAACCGTTTCGCCACCCGCAACTTCGCGCTCCGAGCACGCGAGTTCCGGGCCTGTTCGTCGTCGCCCGCTTCGACGGGCTTCTTCGTCAAGCTCTCCCAGTGCGGCGACCCCCGGAGAGCCTGTTTCACCCGCCGATCTTCCAGCGAATGGAAGCTGATGATTCCGATCCGACCACCCGCCCGTACGACTTTCGGCAAGAGGGCCAGCAAGCGGTCGAGTGCTCCGAGTTCGTCGTTCACCGCAATCCGCAGGGCTTGGAACGTCCGCGTTGCCGGGTCGATGCCACCACTGCGGGGCACGCAACTGCGCACCGCGTTCGCCAATTCTTCGGTAGTTTCGAACGGTTTGGCTTCGCGCCGTTCGACAATCCGTCTCGCGATTCGCCGGCTTAACCGGTCTTCGCCGAACTCGTAAATGATGTCGGCCAAGCCACCTTCGCTCAGGGTATTCACGAGGTCGGCCGCCGTGGCTCCGGTTTGTCCGTCGAGCCGCATGTCGAGCGGGCCATTGTTCTTAAAGCTCAAGCCACGATCGGCGTCGTTCAGTTGATCCGAACTGAAGCCGAGGTCGGCGAAGACCCCATCGACCTTCGCCACACCCAAATTTTGCAGCACGTCGGCCAGTTGGTCGAAGTTCGCCGGGATCAGCGTCACCGGCAAATCGGCCAATTTCGGTGCCGCGAGGGCCAGCATTGTGCGGTCTTGATCGAGGGCGAACAATCGACCGCTGGGGCCGAGTTTCTCGGCGATCATCCGGGCGTGTCCACCGCCGCCGGTGGTGCAATCGACCCAAGTTTCACCCGGGAGTGGGTTCAGCAGGCGCAGCGTCTCCGCGGGTAAAACGGGGACGTGGCCAACGACCAGCGGCACAGGCATACGGTCGACCGAGAACGGGGTCAAGGGGAATCAGGGCGGGAACTTCGCCCATTCCATCGTTGGATGGGGCAACAAGTTTCCAACTGATTAACTTACGAAAGTAACCCAAAGCGTGGCACCGTCACCCCGTTGTGTTCCACGGTTTCGGCGAACATGGCCGCCGGGCGGATCCACAATCCCGAGTCGCCGTAAAGGGCGCGGTAGACGACGAAAAGCTCTTGAGTTTCACTGTGATGGGCCGTGCCGATTACCTCGTACTCGTTGCCTTTGTAGTGTCGATACCGACCGGGTGAAATGGTCATTGTTTTACGCCCCCGCATCCACGCCCAATTTTTCGCGGAGTTTGCGGATCGCCTTGTACTTCTCGTCGCTGATGCGTTGGGTGGTGGTGCCCAGTTCGACTGCGATTTCCGGAACAGCCCATCCATCGGCCGAAAGGTGGATGATCTTCTGCTGGCGCTCGCTGAGCACTTCCCCGGCCGCCTTATTGACCTCCTCACGCTGATCGAGAACGCCGTTAGCACTTGTGCCGTTGTCGGCGACTTCGCTCGACAGATCGACGAATCGGCGGGCGCGCTGGGTTCGCTTTTTCACCGCGTCGATGGCCCGTAGGAATTCGCGTTTGTCGCCGTCTTCGGTTTTGAGCAACCCCGTCCAGCGGTCGCGGCTGACCGTTTCGAGCAATCGGGTGAATACCAGTTGGGTGCAGTCGGCCCACAAGTCTTCCGGCAGCCGGGCATTGCGCCAACAGACGTGGCAATAGCGGGTGATATCGCGGACAGCATGGTCGTCAACTTGGAAGGTCGAGGCCGGTGCGTTGGAACCGGCGCAGGCTTCTTGTCCGCCGAGTGCAGTTCCGAGCATCACGGCGGCCATGACACCGGCCATCGAGCGGCTACTGGCCGAGGGAATGATTCGTCGCATAGTGGTGGGCGTCTCCGGAGTTCATCCTGAACCAGACGGTCAACAGTGTCATTATCGCTTAACCATCATATGCCCGCAAGGGGTGGCGCTTTCAAAAAGGCGGTCTGACCTCGCAGAGTTCCGTCGCCGGAATTCGGCAGAACCCTAAATCAACCGTGCCGATTCCGCTATTCTTCCGTGCCCGATGCTCTATGCACAATTTTTTGGTCGGATTCTTGTTATTGCTCCTTCTCACGGCCGCCGTGACACTCGGATTCTTCTATTGGCAGTTTCGCCATTCCCAGACCGGCTTGTGGCGTAACCGCGTTCGGCGGCACTTGGCGGAATTGCAGGCCCGAATTCGACCGACCGATTTTCCGACGGAAACACAAGCCCAAGGACTGAAGCTCGGCGAAACCCTGCTCGATCAGCAGTTGAAAGCGATGCCTTCGTCGGCAATTATGGGCTTTGCGGGCATCGGCCCCGGCACAGCGGATCGGCTCCAGTCGGCGGGTTTGTTGACGCTGACGAGCTTGATGAATTACGATTTCATGCAAATCCCCGGTTTCGGCCCGGCCAAGGCCTCGGAAGTCCGCGTGGCGGTCGAAAAAGCTCTTAAAGACGCCAAGGCGAAGTTCGAAGCCGGAGCCAGCCCGGAAGGGCAAGAATACCGTCGACGATGGGCCGAAATGACCGCCGCCGACCAAACCGAACGCGAAACCCGCACGCGAACGAATACCGCCTGCGAACGCACCATAGCGGCCCTGCAACCGCAGCTTCAATTGGCCCGCGATGTGACCTTCTGGAACCATCTGCTGCACAAGGGGCACGTCCCCGGCCCGACCAACGAGATGATGGATCGCCCGCTTCCGGAACTGGTCATCGAAACTCCGGTGATCATCCCGGTACCCGTGTCGAAGCCGGTGGCTCCGGAAGTTCGCGTGGCGGAGCCCGTGCTCGCGGCGAAGCCCGCGTCGGTGCCCGTCGCCGTCGATCTGTTCCGGCCGGCACCGCCACCGCAGACAGCGACTCCGAGTGCCGAGCACCCGCAGTTGCCGAAGTTGCGGGCTTACTGCGCGTTCGCGTGGATGGTCGCCAAAGTGGATGGCAAGATTGCCAAAGCGGAGCGTGCCCAAGTCCGCGAGTTGCTCGCTTCCAGCTTCGGCCACGATTCCACGCTACTGCGGTTCATCGACCCGGTGATGGAACAGATCGAAAAAGCAATCCCGGACGAAGACGATGCCGTAGCCGCCGTGATGAAGCTGACAACGACCGATGAACGGCGGATGCTGTGCAAAGTCGCCGAGTCCATTGCCGATGCCTCTGGGGATCGCAACTCGCGTGAAGTTGATGCGCTCAAACGAATCGCGTTGGCATTGGGCATGGCGACGAGTGTCCCACCTGCCGAACCGACCAAGCCCGTCGAACACTGGTCACCGCGTCAGATTCTCGAGATCGACCCTGTAGCGGTGCTGTCGGTCGAACTGATCCGCCGGCGGTTCACCCTGCTCACCGAGAAGGCCGACCCCGCGAAAGCGGCAACGCTGGGTGTCGAATTCATGCGGATGGCGGAAACGAAACGGGCCGATATTCTCCGGGCCGCGCAAGAATTAATACTACCGTTCGGCGAATCATTGATACCCCCAGCCGCGCCGCCGAAGCCGAGCGACATTCGACACAACCCCGACCTCGACGACGTTTTTGGAGCCTGAACCATGGCCCTGTTCGATGAGCACCCTCTCGCCGAGTTGGACAAAAAAGCCCACGAATTACTCGGCGAAAAAGTCGTCGTGAAGTCGCTGGCGTCGTCGGCCGCCTTCAACCGACTGCCACGCTATGTGTCGGAGTACCTGATTGCGAAGTACGTCAAACCGGAGACGTGGAAGACCGATATCGCCAACATCCAAGCGAAGATCGCCGACCTCCTGCCGGACATGGATCGCCGGGAACTGCTGAAGGACAAGCTCCTGTCGCGCGGCGAGGTGACGTTGATCGACGCCGTGGAAGTGAAGATCGATCTGCGCGGCGGGCAGCGGTTGGCACGGGTACCGGCGCTCGGTGACATCAAGGTTCGCGTCGGTGGGAAGCTGACCGAAGAGAACCCCGGCCTGCTCCTCGGCGGGTTGTGGGGTACCGCCAAAGTGAAGTACTCGCCGGAGATGGACGCCGACACCCCGAACGAGTTGATCGCTTTCACGCCGTTCCAAGTCGGGCCGCCCGACTTGGCGGCGTACCGAACGATGCGGGCCCAATTCAGCACCGAAGAATGGGCCGGGCTGATGCTGCAATCGGCGGGGTACGCCGCGAGTGCTTTCCCCGAGTTCCGCACCAAAATGTTGCTGTTCGCACGGATGGTGCCACTGGTCGAACGGAACGTGAACATCATCGAACTCGGGCCACGCCAGACCGGGAAGACGTTTCTCCTGCGGAACTTGTCGCCGCGTGTTTTCACCATTTCCGGTGGTAAAACGACGCCGGCGAACCTGTTCGTGAACTTGTCCACCAAGCAAGTCGGCATCCTCGGCACCCGGAAAGTGGTCGTCTTCGACGAGATCGCGCACACCACCTTTGGGGACGGCGAAGAGACCATATCGACACTGAAGGACTACATGGAAAGCGGCCAGTTCAGCCGCGGTTCCATCGGCTTTGCCGCCGACGCGAGTTTGGCTTTCGCGGGCAATATCGACGTGGAAGGGAACCAGCCCCACCCGAAATACAACCACCTCTTCGAGCCGCTGCCGGACGAGATCATCGACAGCGCGTTCCACGACCGCATGCACGGGTACATCCCCGGTTGGGAGGTGCCCAAAATCACCCCGGCGTCGCTGGCCACGGGTGTCGGCTTCGTGATCGACTACTTCGGCGAAGTACTGGTGAAGTTGCGGGAAGACACGTTCGTCGATGCCGTGCGCGCCGTACCGATGCACGCCGGGTTGACCCGCCGCGATCAATCCGCCGTGGAGCGGTTGTCGTCCGGGCTGTTGAAAATTCTCCACCCGAACGGCCTCTGGACGGAGCCGGAACTCTTGGAGATTGTGACCTTCGCCAGCGAACTCCGGCAGCGCGTCCACCAGCAACTGTGCGTGTTAGCACCCGGCGAATTCAAGCCGCGTCTTATCGCCCCGGCGTCGGTGATGGTTCACACCGCACGCGATTTGCAAGCCCGCGTCGTGGCACCGACCGCGGATCGCTTGAATACCGAAGCCGTCGTCGGCGCGGTGACCGGCTTGGCTGTACTGACCAAGGGCGAGCGCGAGTACGGCGGCGACACGATCTTGATTCAAGTGTCGGCGCTCAACGGGTCGAGCGGGGTCGAGGTGACGGGTCTCCACGGTGCAACACTCAAGGACTCCGTGCGCGCGGTGTACAATCTGATCCGTGCCAACTTCCGCGATTTCAACATCCCCGAGCAGCGGTTGAAGTCGCAATCGGTCGCCGTGCACTTGGTCAAGATTTCCGAAGCGAAGGATGGCCCCTCGGCCGGCCTCGCGTTCTTGGTCGGCATGGTCTCGGCCCTCACCAACCGGCCGATCAAGCCGGGCTTCGCCTTCACCGGCGAGGTGGCCCTGCACGGTGAAGTCGGCGCCGTTGGCGGGTTGCCACTCAAGATCGCCGCGGCCGCCAAGGCCGGCCGTAAGACGGTGCTGATCCCCGCGGCCAACGCCGACGTACTGAACGAACTGACCGACGAGTTGAAAGCGATCATCGACGTGAAATTGGTCGCCACGGCGAAGGAGGCCATCGCACTCGCGCTGGTATGAGGTTCTTTTTCGGGCTGAAGATTCGCAATGCCTCCGAGGTTCCAATGCCGCGACCCCCGATCCCCGTGCAACACTTCGCCCAACTTGTGGCCCTGCTCGACCTCGAAGCGGCCGCCGAGCAAGAGGCGCTGCGCAAAGCGGCGCTGTCCGACACCGGCCTGCGCGACGGCATCACCCTCACCAAGTTGGTGCTGCGCGAAGCCGAGTTCGGCCTCGGTGGCCGGCTGATGCTCACGTTCACCCGGGCGCTGCGTTCCGACCGTCTGCAATCGAATCGCCTGCAATCCGGCTCGCCGGTGGTGCTGAACCAGACCGGCGTGAACCGACGTCACCCATCGTACCGCGGCGTCGTCTTCGACCGCGATGCCACCAGCATCGGTGTGGCCATCGAGCCGCCCGACGACGATCTGTCGGACGACGCCACTTGGCGGCTCGACCTGTCATCGGATGAAATCTCCCGGCAACGTCAGCAAGAAGCGCTGCGCCGGGCCGCCAACTCGGCCGGGGATCGCTTGGCGGAAATGCGCACGGTGCTGCTTGGCGAACGCCCGCCGCTGTTCGACAAGGAACGCAATTTAGATCTCGCACCGCACTTGAACGAACCGCAACGCGAAGCGGTCCTGTTCGCACTCAGCGCGAAAGATGTGGCGATCATCCACGGCCCGCCGGGCACCGGCAAGACCACCACGCTCGTCGAAGTGATCCGCCAAGCGGTGCTGCGCGGCGAACGCGTACTGGCCTGCGCTCCGAGCAATCACGCTGTCGATAACCTGCTCGAAAAGTTGCTCGCCATCGGCGAGAAGCCCGTGCGTGTGGGCCACCCGGCCCGCGTCGACCCCGCGCTCCGTGATCGCGCCCTCGACATGCTCGTGCAGAAACACGTGGATGGTCGACAAGCTCGCAAGTTCGCCAAGGAGGCTTACTCGTTGTTCCAGCAAGCCGACAAATGGACGAAAGAGCGGCCCCAACCCGGCGAGAAAGCGGCCCAGCGCCGAGAGGCCCGCATCTTGCTCGGCGAAGCGCGCAAGTTCGAAGCGATCGCCGCCGAACGCATTTTGAACGAGGCGCGAATCGTCTGTGGCACCCTCACCGGGCTGACCAGCGACCGGCTCATCGGCCGGCGTTTCGACTGGGCGATGGTCGACGAAGCGGGTCAGAGCACCGAGCCGGCGACTTGGCTACCACTCATGCGCGTCGACAAGCTCGTCCTCGCCGGCGACCACCGGCAACTGCCCGCGACGGTACTTTCCCCCGAGGCCGCTTCAAAGGGCCTGTCGATCAGTTTGATGGAGCGCCTCACCGATCATATGGGGCCGAAGGTCGCCCGGTTGTTGACGGTGCAGCATCGGATGCACGAGGCGATCATGGGTTTCTCGAACGGCGAGTTCTACGGCGGCGCCTTGATCGCCCACGAGTCGGTGGCGAGTCATCGGCTCTGCGATCTGGAGGGCGTGACGGCCAGTCCGCTCACCGAGCAACCGGTGCGGTTCATCGACACGGCCGGGGCCAGTTACGACGAAGAGCGCGAACCCGAAAGCGGCAGCCGGCGGAATTTGAAGGAGGCAGAACTCGCCGAAACGTACGCCCGCCGTTGGCTCGCCGCCGGCGTCCCCGCGTCGAGCATCGGCATTATTTCGCCGTACCGGGCGCAAGTGCGGCTGCTGCAAGAGATGCTGATCGACGTGCCCGATCTCGAAATCGACAGCGTGGACGGGTTCCAGGGCCAAGAGAAGGAAGCGATTCTCGTCACGTTCGTGCGCTCCAACCCCGAAGGCGAGATCGGCTTTCTCGCCGACACCCGCCGCACCAACGTCGCCTTCACCCGAGCGCGGCGTTCACTCCTGGTCATCGGCGACAGCGCCACGCTATCGAACCACCCGTTCTACCAACGCATGATTGCCCACTTTGAAGGGATCAACGCCTACAGCAGTGTTTGGGAGGAGGGGTGATGTCGGGCGCTGTTAGTGGCGAGACGGAGTCGAGCGCGGGCGCGGTGTCCCCCAATCGAATCCCGGATGGTTTCTTCCTGCCCGCGCTCGACTTTCGTCTCGCGGCTAACGTGCTGCCCCTCGGCGAAATTGGCCTGTTGCGAGAGTTCGAACTGAGTTACAACGACACACTCTCGGAATAGGAGCCGAACATGATTCAGAAGCAACAAGCGGTGGTCGGAGTGCTCTTCAGTTTCGGGCTGGGGCTTTCCGCTTGGTTGACGTTCGTTCCCGGGCGATCAGACGCGGGGTGAACGCCGGCGGGTTGCCCGCCCCTATTCGGCGGTTCGCCGAATCCGAACTTCCCGTCGATCTTCGAACTTCCACCGCCGAGCCAACCTCAGCGGTCGGCGCCGCGCCCCGCACCGCAACTGACGACACAAAGAGTGATGATCCCCGGCCCGGATGAACTCGGTATCCGCTTGCCCGAGCAGGCCATCGTCCCCCCACCGGAACGGTTGGGAATCGAACTGAAGTGAAGATCACTTCTCGAAACGTTTGCGGATTTTCTCGCTCTCGGCGGTCTTGTTCTGGCCCTTCAACGCCTCGAGTAAACTCGTTCGGGCTTCGGCGTTGGTGACGTCGATGCAGAGTGCATCGCGGGCGTAGACCTCGGCTTCGGCAAACCGGCCGGCCTCTAAGCTCGCCTTCGCCAACTTCAAGCGGGCCTCTAAATCGTCCGGATCGTGGGCCACCACCTCCGCCAGCAGCGGCAAGAGTTTTTCGGTGTCGTTGGTCATCTTGTAAATCCGCACGAGTTGCTCGTTCCAATCCGCTTCGAGCGGAGCCAACTTCTTGGCTTTCTCGAACATCGCCGCCGCCTCGGCCAACTCCTTCTTGCCCAAATGCAGTCGACCGATTGCGGCGAGCAGCTTCGTCTCGTCCGGGTTGGCTTTCAACGCGTTGTCGAGTGCATCCTGGGCCGCATCGGCATCGCCGGCACGGTCGAGCAGTTTGGAACGCACGATGCTGGCCAGCCCGTGTCCCGGCTTCGATTGCAACACATCGTCGGCCAGTTTCTTGGCATCGGTCGTCTTGTTCCGTCGCAACAACTGCTCCGCGAGGCGGGCCTTCAAATCGTTGTCCTTGGGACTCTCCTTCACCGCTGTTTCCAGCTCTTCGAAGGTGAGCAGTTTTTCGACCGGCCCACGTGCCACCGGCGAACTTCCTTTAACGATCCCCGCCACGAATTCCCGGTACCCTTTCTCGAAGTCGGCTTTGCTCACCCCGCACGCGGCCTGGATCACCGCGCCGGTCTCTTTCCCGGCTTTGTACTCGTTGAGGACTTTGGCAACGGTCTCTTCACCGTGGGTCTTCGTGAGGTAGTCCATGTAAATCTGACTCTGGCAATAGGCGAGTGCCCATTCGTCTTGGCTCTTGGGCCGCACGAAGCCGAGCAAGATCGTGTCGAGGTTCAGCAGCGTGTTCGAGGTGAATCGTTCGCGCAGGATCGCCGTCCACGTCGGTGGTCGACCCATGTTCTCGTTCCGCACCGCCAGGCCTTCGGTCACCCAGTGCGGGCACTGGTTATCGGTCTGGGCCAAGTTGAACACATGCGTGAGTTCGTGGCGCATCACCCGGCCCCAATTGAACGGCTTGTTCAACCCCTTGGCCTGCGGCGACGCCATGGTGACCACGCGACCGGTGCAGGCCCCGATGGTGTGCAAGTCGGGGAGGCCGACCGTCCGTCCGCTGAACATCTCGTGATTGTTGAAGACCTCAATGAGGATTTTACCTTCCGGTTCGTAGGCGAATTGCTTCTTCAATTCGGCATGCGTCTCTTCGAGAAATTCTGCTAGGAACTCCGCGAGAACTTGATCGGTGGCCGGATCGTAGCGCAGCTCGTAATGCGCGGTTTGCAGCGTCCGGTACTTTGACAAGTGTTCGAGCACTTTCCGCGAATTGGCCACGCGGACATTGAAGGGGTCGGCCTTGAACGCGGCATCGAGCAACAGCTTCGCCTCGGCTTCGTTCCCGAGCCGCAAATAGAGCATCCCCAAGCTCGTGCGCGGCCCCGACAAGAACGGCCGCAGTTCCCCCGCCTTCTTGTAATATTCTTCCGCTTGCGGGTACCGTTTGCGCTCGTCGAGGCATCCGGCCAATTCGTGGTAAAAGAGTCCGGGCTTGGAATCAAAGACGAGCACCTCTTTCAGGGCGGTGTCGAATTCGGCTTTCTTATTCTGCAACAGGAGCACCCCGGCCAATCGACCGAGCGTTTGGCTGTCGCGTGGCCGTGCTGTTTTGGCCAACCGCAACAGCTTTTCGGCGGCGGGGAAGTCGCCCGCGATGATTTGGATTTCCGCTTGGATGCGTAGCGCCCCGGCGTGCTTGGGGTTCTGTTTTAGGGCATCGCCTGCGAATTTGTCGGCATCCTTCAGGTCGAATTTGACGAGCGCCGCTTGGGCTTTGCCCACCAGCGGATCGGCCGCCTTCGGATTCAGTTGCAAGGCTTTGTCGAAGGCATCGATCGCGTCGGGGCGGTTGTACTTTTCGAGCAGCAACTCTCCCGCGAGTTGCTCGGCCGGCCAGTAAGTCTTGTCGGCCGCGAGGGCGTCTTTGAGCACGTCGTTCAAGATGAATTTGAACTGCTCCTTGAGATTGTGCCAGCGGGCGTTTTCGGACCCGCACAACGCCACGTGAAGCAATTCTTCGGGATCGGTGATGTCGACGTCCGCGTTGCTGCGCTGCGTGTAATATTTCACCGCGCTGCGGAACATTTTGTCGGCGTCGTCCACTGAGCCGCGATCCCGGAGAATCCGAGCCTTCGTCCAGATCGCGCGCAATTGGTTTTTGTCGAGTTTCAACGCGGCATCGGCATCCTTCTCGGCCCCGTCCCAATTCCCGACTTCGTAAAGCAGATCGGCCCGTGCCGCCAGCAGTTCGATGTTCTCGGGGGTTTCTTTTATCGCGGTGTCGAGCACTTTGAGTGACAATTCGGTATCACCGACGAGCCGGTGCGATTCCGCGATGCCGACCGCCGCGAACGGTGCCAGCGTTTGATCCTTCGCGACCGCTGTTGTGTATGCCGTGCGGGCTTCGTCGTAGTTGCCAGCGAGCAATCGTTTGCGTGGCTCGGCGAGCGCCGCTTTGTACGGCGGAATAGCGGATTTTTTCGCTGCGGGTTTATCGGCGGCCACCGGCGCCGACGGGGCCACCACTAAGCAAGCGACGGCGAGGAGAGTCCAGAGGGCGGAAGCACGCATGGCGGAGAATCTCGGGTCGGGAGAATAAATGCACTTTCCACGCTACCGTCGAACAACGTGAAGTGCAACGGGCGAAACCAATCCGGACTGTCGCCTCAAGTTGTTTTTCTCGACTCATGCCTCGCCCATCAACACAATCGGCCGGCGCTCGGTGACGGGGAGGCTGGCGTCGACTCCCACATAGACAATCTCGGCATCGGTGACGGGGATTTCTTGAGCGCCCCGTTCGGCGATCACATCGATATGCATGGTCGCGGACGTGCGGCCGATCTTGATCAAGCGAGTCTGAAACTTCACCACATCGCCGACAAGAACGGGCTGTTTGAATTCGACGCGATTGATGGCCACGGTCACGAACGAGGCGCGGGGATTCCCCCCGCGCAACAACAGTTCGCGGCGAGCTCCGATCGAGCCGGCCGTATCGATGTGGCTGAGGATGACACCCCCGAAAATGGTACCGTACGGGTTGGTATCGCGTGGCATCATCACAACTTGGATGGCGGTGTACGGTTCGGACATGCGAGCATCTCGGGGTGATTCTTGAGGGTGACTCCATGATACGACAAACAAAAACGCGACCGGGGATCACCCCTGGCCGCGTCGCTTTGTTTCTTTCGATGACCACTCAGCTCAAAGCGGGTCTCGCGGCGTAGCGGTCGAACCGATCCGACAGGATGAAGAAGGTCGGTGCCCAGAGGCCGACGAAGATGCCGAACCGTTCGCCGTGGGCGAGATCCGGATCTTTGGACATGGCCCAGATGGCAATCGAGGCGAGGATCGAAACGAAGCCCATCACAAAGCAGATGGTGCTCAGAACTCGCAGTATGCTCGGCGACATAGCAATCTCCGGATCGAAACGGGTCACAATTGGTTTGGAATGTTCAATTACTAGGCGGACACTTCCTCTCAGTTCCAGTCTACCCTCACTTCTTCAGTTCGGCAAACACCACCCGGAAGCCGATAGCGTTGTTGCTGCTACGCGGATCGTGGTACGCCCGCGATGCCGAACGGGCCTTGATCGCATTCTCGTTCCAGGCACCGCCCCGGATGACGCGAACACCGCCCGTGGAGTCGCCCGGGCCAGTCGGATCGATCCGTTCCCCGTTCGGGTACGACTCTGAGTAGAAGTCGCTGCACCATTCCCAGAGGTTGCCGTGCATGTCGAACAGCCCGAATGCGTTCGGGCTGCGCCGCAAATCTTCGTACCCCTTTTCGGTTGGATCGCCGTCTTTCGCAGCCACCGGGTAGGGCTTCGCGTCACGCTTCTTGCCCTGGAGTTCCGGGTTCGATTCCCAGTAGAGATCGTCGGCTTCTTCCAAGAAGATTCCCTGTTTCTGAAACATGATCTTAGTGCCGAACGCGAACGGTGTGCTCGTGCCAGCACGGGCGCAATACTCCCATTCCGCTTCGGTGGGCAACCGGTAGCCCCAACCGGGCCGCCGCTCTTTCTCTTTCTTGGTCAATTTGTCGCAGAACTCCATCGCTTTATCGTAACTGACGTTATCCACAGGAATCCGGTTGGTCAGTTTCGCGTTGAAGTTCTTGGAATTGCGCGACGGCGAATCGCCCATGAGATTCAGGTACTGCCCCTGGGTGATTTCGGTCGCCGACATGTAGAACGCCCGCGTCAGTTTGACCGTTCCAATCGGCCCTTCGTTCTCTTCCCGGCGTTTTTCGGTACTCGGGGAACCCATGTCGAATTGGCCCGGTTCAATCTTCACCATCGTCATCCCGAAGGTGTTGTCGAATTTCGCTTCCAGAGGCCCGGCCGACTGATCTTGCTTCCCGCCGAAATACCAAATCGCAATACTCCCCAAGCTGACGACCATCACCACGACGGCGATCCCGGCGAATATCACCAGGGGCAGATTCGAGCGTTTCTTCGGCCGGCGCACTTGGATATTGTCAACCTGCCCACGCCGGATCGGTTCGTGCTGTTCCTCATCGGCGGTGTCCAGAACACTCATATCCAAAAAGGGACTCGGCGTGGCCGCCGGATACTGTGCCGGTACCTGCATGGCCGCTCGATACGCTGGGGGCTGACCCGGGATCCCGTTGATGGCCACGGGTTGAGCGGTGAGGGTGGCTCGAGTAAATGGCTGCGGAAATGGGGCGGGCGTCGGCAACGCCGGCGTCGGAAAGCTGCTAGGATGCGGGGGGCAAAACGGCACGAGTGCTTGGGCCACGACCGATGGCACCTGCGGGCGATCTTCGGGGCGCTTCGCCATGAGCCAGGCAATGAGCTGATCGAGCTGAGGCGGAGCATCCGGCAAATAGTTCCGCACGCTCGGTGGTGGCTCGGTGACGTGCTTCAATAATTTTTCGGTTGCGGTCTTCCCCTCGTAGGGCACACGCCCGGTCACCAAGTAAAAGAGGGTGGCGCCCAGTGCATAAATATCGGCGCGGATATCCACGGCCGTGGAATTCTGCGCTTGTTCCGGTGCCAAGAAATCCGGGGTACCGAGGACGAAACCATCTTGCGTCACCCGGGTGGCGTTCTCGCCGCCGGCGAAGGTGCGATCGTGCAACAGGGCCAATCCGAGGTCGAGCAGTTTCACTTGGCCGCGCGGGGTCAACAAGAGGTTGCTCGGCTTGACATCGCGGTGGACGAGGCCGCGCTCGAAGGCGTGTTGTAAGCCGACTGCCGCTTGACGGATCGCATCGCACGCGGCGGGGATCGCCATCGGCCCCTTCGTTCGCACGTGCTTGGTCAGGTCGATTCCTTCGACGTACTCCATCGACAAACAGAGCCCGCCATCGCCGGCTTCTTCCGCATCGAAAGCCAGCACCACGTTGGGGTGCGACAACTGCGCGGCGGCGTGAATTTCTTGGCGGAAACGACCGACCACGGCCGGGTTCGACAATTTTTCTTTGCGGATCACCTTGAGCGCGACATCGCGGCCGAGCCGCAGATGTTTCGCTTTGAAAACCCGCCCCATGCCTCCTTCGCCGAGCAACTCGAGGAGCCGGTACGAGCCGATGGTGAGTTCCCGCGCCCGCCCTTTGGAAGTCTCCTTCGCTTGGAACGTCGTGAGCCAGCCACGGCGGATCAGCTCTTTGGCGAGGGCCGTCGGATCGGGTTGAAACTCGGCAATCCACGAACGCATCTCTTGCACTTGCGACGCATCGAGCAGTTGCGCTTGCCCAAGCGAGACGAGGTAGGCTTCGGCGGGGTCGGTACTCATCGGCAATCCGGTCTGAAGGCGGGTCGATGGGAATATTATGCCGAGAGCCGGCCACTTGTGCGAGGGGCAACCGCGGGTAGGCCCACCTTTTGTGGAGGTAATTTGGATTGGTTAAAAAAATTGACTCACGTTATCGTGTCGGTTAAATGATCCTGTAAGATTCGACCTGTTTCGGAGATACCATGTTGCAGCTTTTGTGGAAAACGGCCTTCGTGATCTTGAGTCTGACCATTTCTCACGCCGCGGCCGCGCCGGTGCCTTCAGATTCAAAACCGGCCGAAACCCCGGTGCAGAAAGCTCGCAAGGCACTCGAACAAACCATCACGGCCAAATCCGAGGCCAAATCGCTGCACGACGCCATCGACTTGTTGAAAGAGGTCGCCAAGGTCGACATCGTCCTCGATACGAGCACCATACAAATGCTCGGGATCGATCCCAATCAAACGATCATCTCGTTCGACTTTAAAAATGTGAAGTTGAAAGACGGCTTGCGTACCGCGTTCGCCTCGATGAATTTGCGCTGCGGCATCACCGCCACGGGGATTGTCGTCTCCACCGACGAAGGCCTGACGATTCGCCAATTGCGACATCGCGTGAACGTCGACGCGGACGGAAAAACGCTTGCCGAAACCTTGAAAAGCTTGGCCGAGGAAACCGGAGCCAATGTTGTGATCGACCCGCGTGCCAAGAAGTGGGCCGACGAAAAAATCACTTTAAAAATCGAAGACGCCCCACTCGAATCCGCGGTGCGCTTGACCTCAGACGTTGCGGGGTTGGCGGTGATCCGCATGAGCAATGTGCTGTTCGTGACCACCGAAGCTCGCGCCGACAAGCTCCGCCCCGATGCCGACCGCCCGCTCGGTCCAACTCCAGGCAACGCGGTGTTCCCCCAAGATGGTGGTGCTGCTGGCGGTGGGGGAAACTTCCCCAACTTACCACCCATGATCAATCCACCGATAATTCCGCCCCTCGTACCGAATCAAAAAGACCATTTCAGCGAAGTGGGGCAGTTTCAACAAAGATTAAAAATTTCCGTAAAGCCGCAATCCAAGTTGCGTCGGGCGTAGGGTATGGGTATCTCGCCGGTCGAATCGCGCGTAAATAGGTCGGCACAAGCGGGACGTGGGCCAGTTGATTCTGGCCCGGGGGCGTTCCAACAAGCTTGCGTCGCACTGTACATGGGGGGTCAGTATGAATTCGCAACGGACAGAGTCCCGTCAAACGGTACCATCCTGGCGGACGCTTCGTCGTTGGCTGCCCGCCGTACTCGCGGTGGGCATTACCGGCCCGGCCGTCGGCCAAGTCAAACCGGCTCCGATGGATCCACCCAAGCCGCCGATGACCGGCACCGCGACTCCGGCGAAAGTCGAGAAGACGTACACCGTTGCGTTCGACCAGACGCCGTGGAGCTCGGTACTCGATTGGTTCTCGAAAGAAAGCGGGCTGATTTTCATCAGCACCGAGAAGGTCACGGGTACGTTGACCCTGAAGTCGGACAAGAAATACACGCTCGCCGAAGTTCTGGATCTTATCAACGAAGCGTTGGCTCAAAAAAACTGGGTGATCATCCGCCGGGAACAATCGTTCCTGATTCACCCCGCTTCCGAAAAGATCGATCCGAACTTGCTCCAGCAGGTCACGCTCGAAGAACTCGCGACGCGCGGGAACACGGAAGTCGTGCAAGTGGTGATCCCCCTCAAAACCGTGGTCGCCGAAGATGTCGTCCCGCAGGCCAAGCAACAGTTGAGCGCTTTCGGAGCCGTGAGCGCCTTCGGCACGAACCAGCTCATCATCCGTGACAAAGCCAAGAACATCAAAACCATCTACAAGCACGTCTTGGAGTTGGAGGGCGATAAGTCCGATCAGATGACTTACCAGTGCAAGCACGTGCGTGCCACCACGGTCGCCGACCGGTTGCGCACGCTGTTGGCCGACGAAAAAACCAAGATCGAATCGAACATCCCCGGTAACCCGTTTGGCGGCTTCAACGGAGGCGGTGGCTTCGGCGGGGGTGGCGGCGGCTTCGGTGGAGCCGGGTTCGGTCAACCGCAGATGCAAGACCCGCGTGCCAACCGGCAGCCGGTTCAAGAAAAGCGCTTCGCTACGGTGCAAATCACCGTCGATTACCAAAACAACACGATCATCCTCACCGGCCCGGCCAACAAAGTGACCGTCGCCAACAATTTGGTGAAGGACATCGACAAAGGCGAAATCACCCGCCTCGTGGGCGGCGAGGCAGTTCAAAAGACCTACGAAGTGCCCGCCGGGATGGCCGAGCCGCTCGCCAAGCAACTCATGGCATCGACCGACTTCAAAGGGAGCAACGTCCAAGCGTTCGCCGTCGGCAACGACAAAGTCACCATCTACGGCTACCCGGCCGACCACATCGACATTCAGCCGTTCTTGAAGGTTCCCAAAGCGCCTCCGGTCGCGGTGGAGATCATCCCGGTCGGCACGTCCGATCCGGTCAAGATGGCCGAGAGTTTGAAGACCGTCTTCGGCAGCACGGGGTTGTATGTCGAAGCCAAAACGGACGGCGAACCGTCGGTACTCGTGCGGGGTTCCCCCGAAGCGATTGCCAACGCGAAGGAATTCATCAACGCCGGTGCCAAAGGGGCTGCGGGTCAGACCGGCAACTTCCGCTCGTTGACCATCGATAAAGCTAACGCGGGTGCCCTCGCCGAAGAAATCGTCCGAATGATGAACCAAATGGGCCGGCCGGCCCAGTTGATAATCCCCGGTCAAGAGAAGAAGCCCGATCCGAAGCCGCCGGCACCGGCGCCCAAAGTGGGGGTGCCCGGAAGCAGCCAGTTGAACGCCGACCCGGTCGGCCGGACGCAACTGATTTCCTCACAGCTTGTCGATCCGCAAAAGCCTGCGGAAGATCCGGTCATCCTCACGGTGGTCGGGAACAAAATCTTCATCAGTGGCAAAGACGAAAAAGCGGTCGCCATCGCCTACGAACTGCTCCGGCTCTATTTGAATCCGAGCGCGGTCGGCGAAGAGCAATTCACGATTCTGCGGTTGAAGTACGTCGCGGCGGAAGAGGCGGCGAAGTTCATCAACGAAGCATTCAACGGCCCGGCCGCTGCCGGTGCAGCCCCGCAAGGGGGCCGGGGAGGTGGACTGGCCGCCTTAAACCCGCTGGCTTTGTTAGGACTCGGTGGATCGGGCGCCGGGACGCCGACCGATCCGAAAGCGGGCCGTGTTCGCGTACTCGGCGAAAAGAACAGCAACTCACTGGTGGTCATCAAAGCGTCGCAACTCGACATGCTGATGATCAAGTACCTGCTGAAGAACGCCATCGACGATAACACCCCGCCGGAGGGGGGAGTCGCCAAAGCTTGGACGATCCCGGTGATCAACACGAAGGCGTCGAGTTTGGTGCCGACGATTCGCAACGTCTACGCCAACAAGACGGGTCGCAATGCCGTCCGGCAACAAGGTGGCAACCCGTTCAACCCGTTCGCCCCGCAAGCGGCCCCGGCACCCACCAACGTTGCCTTGGCCATCGATTACGACGACGCCACGAACAAGGTGGTGCTGAACTGCGTCGAAACTGACTACCTCGAAATCAAGAAGCTCGTCGAAGAACTCGACTTGGCTGCGAAAGATAGCGGGATTGTGGTCGATGTCGTGCAACTCAAAGGCGGTGTCACCCCGACGCAAATCGAGCAGACGATCAATGCACTCGCCGGTCGCCCTCCCGTTCAACCGAATCAGCAAAATCGAGGTGGCTTCAACGGTGGCCAGGGTGGATTTGGAAACTTCGGCGGCGGCCAAGGTGGCTTCGGCGGTGGAAACTTCGGTGGTCGCCCGGGAGGTGGTGGCGGAGGGGGAGGCGGCGGCGGTCGATTCGGTGGCGGAGGGGGGAATCAAGTGAGTTCCCAGGGGGGCCGCGATTCTTTTAGCTACGGGGACATGGATGTCCCTTCGGCCCCCAGCATCTTCTTCGACCCCGAGCTTGAACAATCGAGCCACACCAGTGCCAACGAAAGTCCGGCTCTTTATCAGGCTTACACCAACGCGATGCAACGGCAGACGCCGTTGCCTCAACCCGGCGTTCCGCAGCCCGGTGGCACCACGAAGCCAGCCGCGTTGCCTGCGCCCGGCGTGCCATTCCTCTCGCCGAGTTCGGATGTCCAAATCATCCCGCTGCCAGAACTCGGCATCGTGATCGTTCGCGGTAAGAACCGGGCGGAAGTGGACGCCATCAAAGCGCTGATCGCATCCATCGAAGAGATCACCAAGAAATCGGCCGCCATCAATTTGACGGTGGTGCCACTGGAATACGGTGACGCGACCCAGATCGTCTTTGAACTGACGCAGATTTACTCGAAGTTGCAACTCGGTACGTCGGGGACGTCGTTCCCCCAAGCCGCGACCAACCTCGGTTTCGGCGGGGTCGGCTTCCAAGGTGGTGGCCAGCAAAACCAAGCGAACCGCCAGACGATCGGGTCGATCTTGCTCTTCCCGCTGCCACGCTCCAACGCGATTTTGGTCGGCGTACCCGAATCCCGTTTGGACGACGTAAAGAAGGAGATCAAACGGCTCGATGTGCCCAACAGCCCGCAGATGAAGCCGGTGCCGTACCAGTTGAAACGGGCGACCGCGAGCACGGTGGCCACCCAGATCACGAACTTCTTCAACCAGCGCTACCCCGGCGAAGCGCTGGCCCAGAACCAAATCCGCGTGACCTACGACGTCGCCACCAACACGGTGTTCGTCCAGGCCAGCCCGGCGGATCAAAACGACATCGCCGACCTCATCGGCAAATTCGACACCAACACGTCTAAAGCGATTTCCGAAGTCAAACTCATCAAGTTGAGGAATGCCTTACCGGAAGAAGTGTCCCAGCTCCTCGTTCAAGTGCTGACATCGAACGCCCTGAATCCGCAACTCTCAGCCAGTGCCGGTCTCGCACCGACCGGGACCGGTGCGGGCGGAGCCGGGGGCCAACAGCAGAACCTCGGCCAAGGCACCGGTGCCCAAGGCGGGTTGGCACAACAGCAGAATCGCCCCGCGGCCCTCAACACGTTGACGGGCACCGGCAACAATTCGACCGGCTTGAGCTCGAAGACGGTATCCCTGCGGTTCAACAACCTCGAAACAGGGCAACTCGAAGACGTCCATTTGTTCCCCGATACGCGTCTCAACGCCATCCTCGTCACAGCTCCGGCCACGACGATGCGGCTTCTGGAAACGCTCATCACCGAACTGGACAGCACCTCGGCGGCAAAATCGTTCATCAACGTTTTCCAGTTGAAGCGCGCCGACGCGACGTTGACGCAAACCCTGTTGACGAATCTGTTCAGCTCGCAGCAGACCGGGGGCGGCGGCTTGAACCAAGGGGGCGTGACGCAAACGCAAGGGACGACCCGGCCATTGCTCACCCTCACCGGGAATCCGTCGGACGGGGCGACGCTGATCAACCTGCGGTTGGTCGCCGATCCCCGAACCAACACGCTCATCGTGTCGGGTAGCCAAAACGACCTCGATACGATCCGCGCCGTGGTCACGCGGCTCGAGGATGCCGAAATTCCGCAGCAGCGCACCGAAGTCTACAAGCTCAGCAACGCCGCGTCGGCGGATGTGGCGGCGGTGATCAACACGTTCCTCACCACGACGACGCAGCAGCTCAACACGGCCCAGTTCAACACCACGGCGGCGACGTTCCAAACGTTGCAACGGCAATTCGTGGTGACGGCAGAACCGGTCACAAACACGATCCTCGTGAGCGCGTCGCCGCAGTTCTTCGCACAAATTGTGGAATTGATCCGCAAGATCGACGCCGCACCACCGCAGGTGTTTGTGCAGATCATGATCGCCGAAGTGAGGCTGAACAACACCGAGGAAATGGGCATCGAAGTCGGTCTGCAAAGCCCGATCTTGTTCGCCCGTGGTTCGGTGGCTACGGCACCGGGGACACCGGGGTTCAACTTCAATTCGACGGCTCCGCTGCCGAATGCCAACTTGACGAACCAAGGCGCCGTGGCGTTCCAAGGGCTGGGCAACTTGGGCGTCGGCCGCATTAGTACCACAGGCGTCGGGGCGGGTGGCTTCGTGTTATCGGCCGCCAGCGACACGTTCAGCTTGCTGATCCGGGCGCTCAAGGCCCAGGGCCGCGTTGACGTGCTCAGCGAGCCGCAACTGACCCTGACCGACAATCAGACCGGTTTCTTCCAAGTGGGTCAGCAGTTCCCGCGGATCACGGGGAGTACCGTCACAGGTACCGGGTTGGTGACGCAGAACGTCGAGTACATCAGCACGGGGGTCGTGCTGCGAATCACACCGCGCATCAGCCCAGAAGGTCGGGTTCTGATGCGGGTGGAGCCGCAGATCTCGTCGCCATCCGCGTCGAACATTTCGCTCGGCAACGGTGTGACGGCGACTCCGATCGACACGCAAACGGTGGAAACGACAGTGCAGGCCAGCAGCGGGGAAACCGTGGTACTCGGTGGACTGATCCGCAAGTCGGACGTCAAACTCGAGAATAAGATCCCGTGGTTCGGCGACCTCCCGTGGGTCGGGGCGGCCTTCCGCTACCGCACCCAGCAGAGCGAACGGCGCGAATTGATTTTCATCATGACGCCGCACATCATTCGTAGCGAAGCCGACATGGCCCGCGTCGTGTCGGAAGCGGCGAAGAACATGAGTTGGGATCTGAAACAGGTCGACAAAATTCACGGCCACGGCAGCGATGTGCTCAGTGGTCGCTATCACAATGCTCTCTTACCGCAGACGCCGTACTGCCCTCCGGAAGGGCAACCGGGCGAAGTACCCCCGAGCTTGATGAACCTGCCGTTCTCGCCCACGGGGCAAGTGACGACGGGCCTCAGCGGAACGCCGTCGGTTTATAACCCGCAACCGGGTCAGCCGATGGCCGGCCCGCCACCGGCCCAGTTCCCGATTCAGGGGCCACCGCCGGTCAGCAACAATCTGCCGACGCCTCGACCTGGGTTTGCCGGGCCGAATCAGACCGACGTGCCAACTGTTCCGCAGATCGGCACCGACCCGAATTCGGGTGTGCAGCCGCAATCGTGGAACAGTCCGGCCCAAGCGGGTAACGGGTGGTCGTTTGGCAAAACACCGGCCGGGGGCATGACGCCTTCGACCACAGGGCCGACTCTTGGCAAACCCAAGGAGGGGAAAGAATGGCGCGTTTACGGTCGCTGATCGCCCGGTTCGGAACCGTACGGATTGGGAGCGGTCTGGCCCTCGTGGCTGCACTGCTCCTCCCGGCTGGTTTCGGTTGTGCCAGCTTGAAGAAAACCAAATCGGAATTCGCCCAAGTCCTCCACTTGGAGGCGCCTAAACCGGCGTCCCAAGTGATTTGCTTCTGGCAGCGGCGGCCTCAGCATTTGCCCGATCCGAGCCGGGATGGCGTCTTGGCACCCGGCATCGTCGGACAGCTCTTCTTGATCGGTTCGGATAAAGAGTCCGTCGAGGTGACGGGCGATCTGGTGGTACAAGCTCTCGACGAAACGAAACGCCCACCGGGTCAGCCGTCGGCGATGACGGAGATCTGGAGTTTCGACAAAGTCGCGCTGCGGAAACTCGCCACCAACGACGACCGCTTCGGCACTTGCTACGCGATCTTTTTACCCTGGCCCACAGGTTGGAAAGACGTGACCAATGTGCGGATGCAGGCGAAATATATCTCCAAGCCGAACCCGGATCTGTTCGCCAAAGATGTCTCGATGACGCTCGATTTCAGTGATGCCAACGCCAAGGTCTGGAACAAAATTGGCGAGACGAGTGTGTCGATTCAGCCGACGGGGCCTACCGAGCTACGCGGTATCCCCGACTTGAACAAAGCGTTCCAGAATCAACCGACGGGTTTGGCCAATGGATCTCCCCCGCCCAATTTGGCGATCCCGAAAGGGAACGCGACCCAACCGGCCAGTTTCTCGGTTCCGCAAAGTCGAATCGGTGAGCCGACGCAGTATTCGAAGCCGGGGCGAGATGGTTCGATGATCGAAACGAAGACATGGGTGTTGCCGGTGCCGACCCACTTCACCCCGATGGTGACGCCGCCACCGTTGCCGATTCCACTCTCGAATTTCAACCCGGCGGTACCGTTGCAGCCAACTGATGCGGCCCCCATCGTGACTCTGCCGACAGACGGTGCTTTGCAAACCATCGTCATCCCGCGGAACTAATTTTCCAGTGACCCAAAAAGAGCGGCGAGCCAACCGGCTCGCCGCTCGCTTCATTTTTTCACTTCCGAACCTTCGATACACTCGTGGTACTTGTCGACCGTCAAGCCCGAAATCTCTTGGCGTTCCCCATGCGACCAATGGACGGTGGCCTTGAGAATCGTCTCGTCGGCACCCAGGCCGAACAGCAGCCGCGCGTCGTCGGTGGAGGCGTAACTCGAGCCACCTTTGACGAACTTCGTCTGCTGTCCGAGTGCGGTTTCAATCACGACGCGGGTACCGACCAAGTCTCGATTGGCCTTCCCCGCCAATGACAATCCCAGCCAATGCTTCCCGGTCAGCGGGGCGATATTCTTCAGAATCACCAGCGGTTCGTTGTGCCGGACGACGACGAGATCGGGGCGGCCGTCGTTGTCGAAATCGCCCACCGCACTGCCACGGGCGTTGTGGGCCGCACCGAAGTAACTCCCGCCGCGAGCCGACTGAATTTTCAACTTCCCGCCGTTGTTGAGAAGCAGGGCGGGCTTCTGCCGCCGTTCTCCTTTGATCGGATGCCGGACGGCGTGCCCGTTCATGATGTACAAGTCGTCCCAGCCGTTGAGGTCGAAATCGGCGAAGCCGGTGCCCCAGGAAACAAACACACCGTTGAGGGTGCCCAACCCCGACGATTGCGTGGAGTACGAAAAGCGGACGCGGTTGGGGTCGGTGGTGCGGTTTTGATACAACGCCGGAAGTTCGGATTCATAATTGGTGACGATGATCGACGCCAGGCCCGAGTGGTCGAAGTCCGAGACGCCCAACCCCATGCTGCCGTTGGCCGTGCCCCGATCGTCGCGGGCCACCCCGGCGATCAAACCGATCTCCTCGATCAGAATTTCTGTCCCCGGCCCGAACTTCGCCCCCCGATTGAGGTAAAGGAAGTTGTCGTCGGTATCGTTCGCCGCGTAAATGTCTGGCCGGCCATCACCGTTGATATCGACCATCACAGCCCCGATGCCGCGGCCATCGTTCCGCAGGGGCCCACGTTTCTTCTCCGCATTCAAGTTCACCGTCGCGCTGATGTCGGTGAATGTGCCGTTGCCGTTGTTCTGGAACAGCATGTGGGGCAATTGGGTGAACTTGGCGGGCTGGCAGACGTCCCGTGTTTTGCCGTCGTAGTTGCAATCGGTGGGATGGCGGTACGGTTTGCCATCCGGACCTGTGCCACTGAACCCCCAATTGCCGTAGTGGCAAACGTAAATGTCCGCGAAGCCATCGCCGTTGAGATCGCCCCACGCCGTGGAAGTGGACCAGAGCGTATCAGTGGTCAGGCCCGCTTTGGCGGTCACATCGACGAACTTGCGTCCGCCCTTTCCGTCCGGTTCGTTGTGCAGCAGCACCAACCGGTTGTACCCGCTGACGAGCAGATCTTTCCAGCCGTCGTTGTCGTAATCGAAGGCCGAGGCACCGTGCGAATATTGCAACGGCCCCTCCAATCCGACGGCTTTGGTCACGTCCTCGAACTTGAAGTTCCCCAAGTTGCGGTACAGCTTGCACGGGTGACCCAAGACGGTCTTGCCGTCGAAGTATCCGCCGCCGACCACGAAGATGTCGAGTAACCCGTCGTGGTCGAAATCGAACAAAGCGACTCCTCCGCCCAGCGATTCGATGATGGAATAGTTGTTGGTTTCCTCGCCGTTGCGGTACGTGGCTTCGACGCCGCTTCTCTTGGTCACGTCCTCGAATAACATCGCTCCGACCGGTTCTTCGACACTGGCCGGGGCCGGAGCGGCGGTCGGCTTGCCGCAACTGGCCACGACAATCAACAACGCGAAAATGGTACCGCAGACTGCCCAACGACCGGATGACAACGACATGATGGGATCCAACCGGAGAGAGGTATCTTCTACCAGAGATACGCCGGGCACCGCAGCGCTGTTCAAATCGGACTATCGCAGTCTCGACAACTGCTGCCGATGAAATGCGGCTCGTTCGGTGTTGCCCACTTTTTCGAAATGCAATGCGAGCGCCTCGTGAGCCGGTCGAAATCCGGGATCGAGCGACAGTGCCACATCGAGCCAGCGCAGCCCTTGCTCGGTGTTGCCCGTCTTCACCAACAAGCTCCCCATTTCGGTGTACAAAGCCGGGTCGAGCGGTCGTTCGGCCAGCCGGCGAGTGCGCAAGTCCGCCAATTGGGTCGACTGTTGCTTCACCGTTTCGGAACGCTTCAACTGCTCGGTCGCCTCCGTCGCATACCCCGCTTGCTGGAGAGCTTGATACAAGAGGTACTGGGTCTGGTAGTCGTTCGGCAGAACCTCGGCGGCACGCCGGAGCCACGTTTCCGCTTCGGCCAGGCGGAGATCGCTCAGCGCGAATTGTCCCCGTGCCCGAAGGGCCAAACCGTGATCCGGGTTCGATTGCAATACCGCATCGAGCAGTTTCACGGCCTCGTCCGGATGGTTGGTCATTTTCAGACAGCGGGCCAAGCGAACCCGGTGGTCGGGTTGATCAGGCTGATCCCGAGTGAGTCGTTCGAGTTCGGGAATCGCCTCATCGAAGAGTCCGAGATCGAGCAAAGTAATGGAAAGCATCGCCCGTGCTCTGATGCGGGTCGGTTCGCGTTTGAGAACTTCGCGCAAGTCGTCCGCACCGATTGCCAAACCACGACCACGGCCTTGGATCGCAGCTTGACCGCGTAGCTCCAAGGCCCGCAGATCGTCCGGGTCACGGCTGACCCACTGCTGGGCGATGGTGAAGGCGTCGTTGGCGCGATAGACCGCTAAGTATCCCTCGGTCAGTGCCTCCCAGACGATGCGTTGCACGCTGGGGTCGGCATCCGCCTTCTGCTGCAAATACTCGGCGACATCCGAGACGTTCCCATCGACCGCTTGGAGCAACGCCCACTCGAAAGCCAATTCCGGGGTGGTGCTCCCCGATGCCCGACGAGCTTCTCGAAGTTCGCCCATGGCCAAGGTTCGATCACCCGATTGCCACGCCGCCCGACTGCTCAACAACTGCACATCGACTCGGTTTCCCCAGGGCCAAATGGCCCGCGACCGTTCGAAGTGCCGATGGGCGACATCCGGCCGATCGGCGGCGAGCGCCGTGCGCCCACTCCGAAACTGGTACCACGCATAAAGCTGCACAGACGCCACCGCCGCGACCACAAGGCCGATCCAAGTCCAACGGGATCGCAGTCGGCGGCGTGTCCAGAGATTCATGGTGCGTACAGTCTTCCGAGTGGAACGAGTGCTGTTACTATAACCACCGCGAACTCATGAAGTAAGAGAAAGAGTATGTCAATTCGCCACCGCTCGCGGGAATAAACGTCCGGTTTCAGGTATCGTATTGGAACTCACTTCACCGGGGGTTTCCCATGCGTCGCCGCATTTGGCCTGTCTTCGTCGCGTTGCTGTGTGTGCCCCTTCTCGGAGCGGAAGGCTGCGGCGGAGGATCAACCGGCGAAGTCAGTCAAGAAGGCCCACCGAAACTGCCGAAGCCCCCGCAAGCGGGTGAGAAAGGCGACGGGAAGCCCGGCGCCGACGGTCAAAAAAATGAGGCGATCAGCCGGAAAATCATTTACACGGCCGTGGTCGAAGTCGTGGTCAAAGATGTCGAGCAGGCGGCGGCCGAAGTCACACGAATCGTTGACGAAATCAAAGGGTATATTGCCAAGTCGGACATCACCGGGCAGGTCGGTTCCCGGCGCACGGCCATTTGGACGTTGAAGATACCGGTCGAAAAATTTCCCGAAGTGTTGAAGGCGCTCTCCGCACTCGGGCAAGTCGTGAAGAATTCGTCGGACTCGCAAGATGTGACCGAAGAATACGTCGACTTGCAGAGCCGCATTAAGAATTTGAAAGTTGAAGAAGAGACGTTGAACAAGTTTCTCAAGGACGCGATTACCAACGTGGATGGCTACTTGAAAACTCGCGATCAGATCAAAAACGTCCGCGGTGAAATTGAACGAGCCGAGGGCCGGCTGAAGTACTTATCGACAATGTCGAGTTTGTCGTCGATCACCTTCACCGCTCGCGAAGAGCAGACCTATGACCCCATCCGGCCGGCTGCTGCACCCACATTCGGCGACGATGTGGATGGCACGTTTACCCAATCGTGGAAGTCGTTATTGCGGCTCGGCAAAAATGCGGTGCTCTTGGTCGTCGGATTGGCCCCGTGGCTCCCGCTGATCGCGGTCGGATTGTTTGCGGCGCGATTCGCCCTGCGTCGAGTCGGTGAATATTCGGGCAACAAGGAGCGGCCGATTCGGCTCATGGCACGCGCCACCCGCAAAGAGATAACTCCGGACGAGCCTGCGAAGAGTTGAGCTTACGCAGTACCATATTCATCGTTCCATTCCTCGAACCACGCCATCTGGATGGCTTCGAGGATCTTTTCGGATGAACCCGTCGGCACGCCTTCGAATCCTTCTAGATCCATCACCCATTTGTGCAAATCGGTGAAGCGCACAGTCAGCGGGTTCAGTGTGTCGTACCGCTCGAACAGCAGTTCGCCAATCTCACGGAAGTCGGTCCAGTTCAGCGCCATCGGTAATCCTCCGTCAGTAGTCCTAAGTCACGATCCACTCCGCTTGGCTTCGAGCACCTGCCAGCGGGCGTACAGTTTCTCCACTTTCGCTTGGGCCGCGTCCAGTTGGCCGCACGCCGCCGTTAGAATGGGGCGAGGAGAGTTTGCGGCCGCTTCAACCAGGGCCTGCGCCTCTGCCACCGAACCCTCGGCCGCTTCCAGGGCCGCTTCCATGCCATCCCATTCTTGTTGCTCCTTGTAGCTCATTTTCTTCGCTTTGGGTTTCGATTCCCCCTTGATCTTGGCTTTATCGTCACCCTTGAGCGCGGCATTGGCTTTCTCGTACGACGTCAACCATTGGCCGACGCTGCCGTACGAATTCGATCCGCCCCGGCCGTCCAAACCGATCACTTCGGTGCAGAGGCGATCCATCAAATCGCGATCGTGGCTGACGAGGATGATCGCGCCGGGAAACTCGGACAAGCTCTCTTCCAGCACCTCGAGCGCGGGGATGTCGAGGTCGTTCGTCGGTTCATCCAACAGGAGTAAATCGGCCGGCTTGAGCATCAGTTGGGCGATGCGAACCCGGGCTTGTTCCCCGCCGGAGAGGGCGCCGAGTTCCAAATCGAGTTGCAGCGGGCTGAACAAGAAGCGCTGCGCCCACGCAGCCACGTGCAGCGGTTGACCGCGGTAGATCACCGAATCGGCGTTCGGAGACAACGCTGTACGCAACCGCATGTTTTGGTCGAGCGAGGAGCGCCCCTGTTCGAAGGTCACGGCTCGCAGTCCGTCCGCCCGGGTGACGACGCCGGTGTCGGGGTCGAGTTCGCCACCGAGTACTTTCAGTAGCGTGCTCTTGCCACTGCCGTTAGCCCCGAGCAGTCCGAGCCGCATCCCCGGCGACAAAATTAAATCGATGTCGTGGAACAGTGGCTTGCCGCCGAGCGACTTGCCGATGCCCTGCGCCGTGAGCAGTTTCTTCGTCTGCCGACCGGTACCGTCGAAGTCGATTCCAGCCGCACCGGCGGCGGCAGTGCGGTAGTTCAACTCGGCGAGAACCGCGCGACGGTCGGCCGCTTCGCCGATGCGCGACTTCGATTTCTTCCGCTGGGCCGACTCCTTGCGGCCGAGCCATTCCGATTCGCGCCGCACTTGGTTGGCCACCGCTTCGCGTTGGCGGCCCTGGGCTTCGAGGAACAGTTCGCGCTTCTCGTCGAAGCTGTCGTAACCACCGTCGGCGCGGAAACTGCCCGTGGGATAGACCCGGCTGATCTCGATGATCTCCGGGGCGATGGCCCGCAGGAACGCCCGGTCGTGCGTGGCGGCCAGATACCCGAACGGTGAGGCCCGCAACAACTTTTCGAGCCAGACGACGCCGGGCAGATCGAGGTGGTTGGTCGGTTCGTCCATCAGCAAGAAGTCGGGCCGCAGTGCGAGCGCACGGGCCACGGCGAGGCGTTTGCGCCACCCGCCGGACAGGGTGTCGGGCATCTGGTCGCCGTCGTCCAAGCCGACTTTGGTCAGGGCGATGGCGGCGTGCATCTCGCGTTCGTGGTCTTCGAGGTCGTCGTCGGCCAAAGCGTCGAGGATCACTTCCCGCGAAGTGCGATCCGGTGGGAACGTGTCCTCTTGCGGGAGATAGCCCACGCGGGCGGATCGGGCCACCGAGCGTTCCCCGGAATCGGGTACTTCCACCGCCGCCAATATTTTGAGCAGCGTCGACTTGCCCGCGCCGTTCGGGCCGATCAACCCGATCTTCTCGCCGGCACGCAAGTCCAGCGAGAGATCGGCGAACAAGGGCCGGTGGCTGAAACTCTTGGCAATCGACCGGGCCGACAACAACAAACTCATGCGCGACTCGAAAGGCAACTAGGAAACGAACGGTAACCGTTATCTTAGGGAAAGGGTGCCAGGAAAGGTTTGGGCGACCCTCTCATTTCGTGAGGAACTTCTCGATTGCTTAGTCGGGTCGGCTGTGAAAGATTCAGTCGATCTCACCTCCCCAAGAACCACTCCATCAGCTTCCAGCCGGGGTCGAAGGCGAGCGGGCTGGCGGCGGCGGTAGCTTCGTCGTACTGCTTGGCTCCGCTGGGCGCAATGCCCGTTCCGGCGATGGCGAACGGGACGGCTCCGTAGGCGTGCGCCCGCGTGGCCAGCGTGGTGCGGTGATCGGGTTCCACCAAGATTCGCCACGACTCGTACTGCGGCAGTGCCTCCAGCAACGGCCCGACAATGTGGGTATCGATCCGTTCGAGCGCGGTCACCTTCTCGTGCGGTAGCCCTTCGTGCGACGCTTCGTCCGGTGCTTCGACGTGGACGCACACTAAGTCGAACTGCTTCAGAGCTTCGATGGCGTAGCGCCCTTTGGCGGCATAATCGGTGTCGAGGTACCCTGTGGCACCGGGCACGTCGATGCGGTGCCAGCCCAACAGAACCCCGACACCTCGGACGAGATCGACCGCCGAGATGATGGCCCCGCGTGGCCCGTACACCTGTTGAAACGGAATCACGGTCGGGGCTTTCCCTTGGCCCCAGAGCCAAATTTGGGTCGCCGGTTTCTTCCCGGCCGCAATCCGACGGAGGTTCGCCGGGTGATTCTTCAGCACCGTTTTGCTCGCCTCCATCAACTCGACGAGAAGTTTGCGAGCGGTGCCGACGGGCAGGTGATCGGCCAACGGACGGTTCGGCACATCGTGCGGCGGTTGCGTCTTCAAGTCGGCGAACGGCGACTCGGCGGTTCGCCCACGCCAGACCAAAATATTGCGGTAACTCACGCCCGCGTGGAACTCCAGCACGCCACCGGCGAGTTCGCGTCCGCCCAACTCAGCTTGGATCGCGGCCATCAATTCGCCACCGTCGTCACTCGTGATGTGCCCGGCGGTGAAGTCGTCCATCGTTCCCTCCGGGGCGTGGATCCAGTTGCAGCGGATGGCCCAATCATTCGGCCCCAAGGGGATTCCCATCGCGGCCGTTTCGAGCGGCGCCCTCCCGGTATAAACCTTCAAAGGGTCGTAACCGAATAGCGACAACGTGGCGACGTCGGAAGCCGGCGTGAGAGTCGCCGGGACGTTGTTGGTCAGGCCGGTGGTGCCGAGTTGCACCACGCGATCCATGTTCGGTAGGTTCGCCGCTTGCAAAGGGGTGCGGTGGCCCAGTTCGGCAACCGGTTCGTCGGCACAACCATCGGGGATGATGATGAGGTGTTTCATCGATTTGGTTTACAGGGTCCAGTAACGGTGGTCAATTCGGAGCAGCGAGTTCAATTCCCGCGTTCCCCACTTGGTGCGGCACACGCACTCCGTAAGCTAGTACGAGTTTGGCCCGAACCGACCTTTAGCCCGTTCCGAGAACCATGCCGAAACGCACCGACCTCAAAAAGATTCTGCTGATTGGCTCCGGGCCGATCGTTATCGGCCAAGCGTGCGAGTTCGATTACTCCGGCACCCAAGCCTGCAAAGCCCTTCGCGAAGAGGGCTACTCGGTCGTGTTGGTGAATAGTAACCCTGCCACGATTATGACCGACGCCGACACGGCCGACCGTGTCTACATCGAACCGATCACTTGGCAGGTGGTCGAGAAGATCATCATCCGAGAAAAACCGTGTGCGTTGTTGCCTACTCTGGGCGGGCAAACCGGCCTGAACACGGCGATGGAACTCCACCAGCGCGGGTTGTTGGCGAAGCACGGCGTCGAGATGATCGGCGCCCGTGCCGACGTGATCGACAAAGCCGAAGATCGCCAGAAGTTCAAAGACGCCATGATCAAGATCGGCGTCGACGTTCCACGCAGCGGCGTTGCCCGCAACTTGGCCCAAGCGTTCGAGGTGCTCGAACAGATCGGGTTGCCGTGCGTGCTGCGACCGAGCTTCACCATGGGTGGCAGCGGCGGTGGTATCGCCTACAACCGCGACGATTTCATCCGCTTGGTGACATTGGGTATCGAACTCTCTCCGACTGGGGAAACGCTCGTCGAAGAGTCGGTGATCGGCTGGAAGGAGTACGAACTGGAGGTGATGCGCGACAAGGCGGACAACGTCGTGATCATCTGCAGCATCGAGAATCTCGACCCGATGGGTGTGCACACCGGGGATAGCATCACCGTGGCACCGGCGCAGACGCTCAGCGACAAAGAGTACCAGCGGATGCGCGATCAGGCGAAGGCCATCATCCGCGAGATCGGTGTCGAAACGGGTGGCTCGAACATCCAGTTCGCCACCGACCCGCACTCGGAACGAATGATCGCCATCGAGATGAATCCGCGCGTCAGTCGCAGCAGTGCGTTGGCGTCCAAAGCGACCGGATTCCCGATCGCCAAGATCGCCGCGAAGTTGGCCGTGGGTTACACGCTCGACGAACTGAAGAACGACATCACCCAAACGACCCCGGCGAGTTTCGAGCCGACCATCGACTACGTGGTGACGAAGATTCCGCGCTTCACCTTCGAGAAGTTCCCGGATGCCGACCCGACGCTGACGACGCAGATGAAGTCCGTCGGCGAGACCATGGCCATCGGTCGGACGTTCAAAGAGAGTTTGCAAAAGGCGCTGCGTGGGTTGGAAGTTGGCCGCTTCGGGCTGGGCTGCGATCGCGGCGACAAATGGGGCAAGCCCGACCAACCCAAGCTCGAAGAAGTTCTCAAGAAACTATCGATGCCGAACGCCGAGCGCATCTGGTTCCTGCGCTACGCCTTGAAGTATGGGATGAGCGTGGAAGCGATCCACGCCCGCACAAAGATCGATCCATGGTTCCTACGCAACATCGAAGACATCGTGAATTACGAAGTCGAACTCGCCGCTCTCGGCAGCCTCGAGAATGCCACGCCGGAAGTGATGCTGAAGGCCAAGCAGTACGGTTTCCTGGATCGTCAATTGGCGAACATCTGGGGCACGCAAGAAGGGTCGGTTCGACAAGCTCGTTTGGCCATGGACGTCCGCGTCGTGTTCAAATCGGTGGACACCTGCGCCGCCGAATTCGAGGCCTACACACCGTACTACTACAGCACCTACGAATCGGCAGTAAGTCAATCCAAGAGGGCTTCTCTGACCACTGACCACTCTTCACAAGATGAGATTCTCCCTTTCAGCGGCAAGCCGCGCATCATGATTCTCGGTGGCGGGCCGAACCGCATCGGGCAAGGGATCGAGTTCGATTATTGCTGCGTTCAAGCGGCGCTGGCGTTGCGGCAAGCCGGGTACGAAGTGATCATGGTGAACTCCAACCCGGAGACCGTGAGCACCGATTACGACACGTCGGACCATCTGTTTTTCGAGCCGCTGACGTCCGAAGATGTGCTGAACATTTACGAGCGGATGAAGCCCGAAGGGGTGATCGTGCAGTTCGGGGGCCAGACGCCGTTGAACCTCGCCAAGCCGCTCTCGGAAGCGGGCCTGCCCATCATCGGAACCAGCGTCGATAGCATCGATCAAGCCGAAGACCGCGAGCGCTTCTCGAAGCTCATCACGGAACTCGGCATGAAACAGCCGGCCAACGATCATACGAAAGATCTCACCGAAGGCCTCGGGATGGCCCGCCGCATCGGCTACCCCGTATTGGTGCGACCCAGCTTCGTGCTCGGCGGCCGGGCAATGGAGATTGTCTACGACGAAGAATCGCTGACGCGCTATCTGAGTCGGGCACTCGAAGCGTCGCCTGGCAAGCCGCTGTTGATCGACAAATTTTTGCAGAACGCCACCGAAGTCGATGTCGATTGCCTATGCGATGGGCAGCGTACGGTCATCGGTGGGGTGATGCAGCACATCGAAGAAGCGGGGATTCACTCAGGTGATTCCGCATGCGTGATCCCGCCGCACAGCTTGCCGAAGGAAGTGATCGAAGAGATCAAGCGGCAGACGCGGGTGCTCGCCAAAGCCCTCCATGTGAAGGGGTTGATGAACATCCAGTTCGCGGTGACGGGGTTGAACCCGGACGGCACCACGAGCGAAGAACCGGTGGTGTACATCCTCGAAGCGAACCCCCGCGCCAGTCGCACGATCCCATTCGTGAGCAAAGCCACGGGCGTGCAACTGGCGCGGCTCGCCAGCCTCGTGATGGTCGGCAAGACTCTCGACGAACTCGGTGTCGCGGACGAAGTCGTGCCGACGCACTACTCGGTGAAAGAGAGCGTCTTCCCGTTTAACAAGTTCCCCGGTATCGACATCATTCTCGGGCCGGAAATGAAATCGACCGGCGAAGTGATGGGCAGCGATTTGAAGATGCCCATGGCTTTTGCGAAAGCGCAGATGGCGGCGAATGCGCCGTTGCCGACGAAAGGGACGATCTTCATTTCGGTGGCCGGGAACGACAAGCAGACCATCGTGCCGGTGGCGAAGCAGTTCGCCGAGATGGGCTACAAGTTGATTGCGACGTCGGGCACGGCGAACGTGCTGAAGAGCCACGGGGTGCCCGTGGAGACGATTTTGAAGATTCAAGAAGGGGCGCGGCCGGACATTTTGGACAAGATGAAGAACGGCGAGATCGCGATGGTGCTGAACACGCCGACGGGGCGCGGCAGCCAAACGGACGAGGGGAAAATCCGCTCGGCCGCGGTGAGCCACCGCATCACCTGCCTGACGACGCTGTCCGCCGCTTTCGCCGCCGTGGAAGCGTGCAAGGCCCTGCGGGAACAAGAGATCACCGTGACGGCATTGCAGGATTGGTTCCCGAATTAGCCGCGCGACGTCTGTCGAACGGTAAGATAGAAGTGTATTCACCGACCGCGCTCGACGGGCGCGCAGTTACCTTTCTAGAGTTCCACCGATGAACCTGTCCACCTTCCGCAGAGCGTTGGCGAAAGACACGAATGCCCCGCTGCATGTGATGCTGCCGGATGGCGACTTCGTGCCGGCCCATTTTCACGTCACCGAGATCGGTCGCGTTCATAAAGAGTTCGTCGATTGCGGGGGCACCCGTCGGGAAAGCACCGCGTGCGTGGTGCAAGTGTGGGTCGCGGCGGATATCGACCACCGCCTCACGGCGGGTAAATTGTCGAAGATCGTGGAGCTGGCCGCGCCGATCTTGAAGGACGACGATCTAGCGGTGGAAATCGAATACGAAGCCGGCACGATCTCGCAGTACCCACTGGGCGGGATGGAAGTCACGCCGAACGGGTTACTGCTGATGTTGGGGAGCAAACACACCGATTGCTTGGCCCCGGATCGTTGCGGCATCCCCGTGTTGGCGAGTGCGGCACCGACGGCCCAGCCGAAGGGGAGTTGTGGAACGTCAGGCTGTTGCTAATCTAGTGCCGCGGCGGAACCACGAGCCGACGGGTTCCGCCGTGCAGGTTGAATGGCGGGCACTTATCCGGCATCACGATGATATCACTGCTGCCGTTGCTGAAAAAAATGCGACGAATTGGTACGCGGACAAAGATGTTGATGCTGATCGCTTCTTGGCCGCTCTCGGTGTCCCAGACTTTGATCGACCCATCATCAGCGCCAGAGACCAGCCGGTGTCCTTTGGAATGGAATGCGAGACTCCGCACCGCAGTGATATGCCCTTCGAGCTTGGTTTTCGGCGCCGTTTCTTCTTTGGTATCGGGGTTTCGCACATCGAAGAGGAAGATGTCCCAATCCCGCGTTCCCAAAGCCAGAACGGTTCCGTCTCGGCTCAGCGCGATCGCCGACAGCCAACCGCTTCCGAAGGTGAAGCTCGATTCCGAGGAGTCCGAGTCGAGTCTCCAGGCGAAGGCCTGGCCGAGAGAACCAGCCGCCGCGGATTGGCCGTCATCGCTGATGCAAGCGACCGTGTGGCGCACTTCGCGTGTGAAAATCTGCTTCCGTGTGGTAGTGTCGAAGACTGAAATCCGCCAGCCGTCGGTGGCGAGCAAGCGTGTACCGTCGGCGCTGAAGGCCAGCGTTTCGACGGCGAGCGTCCTGCTCCCCCCGATTTCCCGGTCGAGTTTCGTCGACTCTAGCTTGGGCAATTCGTGGGCTACCGTGGCGATCTGATCCCAAAGGTAGATCGTGCCGCGGTCGTCGGCCCCGGCGAACCGCGTCCCCTTGGGATCGATGGCGAAAGTTGCGAACTTGGCATCGGTCGGCGGAGTGATCGGGTCGTGTTTGTCCGCCCGCAATTCCCAGATGTGGATGTGGCCGCTCTCCGAGTAGGAAATACACCGTTTGCCGGCCTGATCCATGACGAATTGCCCCTTCATCTCAGCGGGGGGATCGAGCTTCGCGATGGCCTGCTTGGTCCCCTTCATGATCCAGACGAAGAAACGTTGGGCCACATCCGTCGACGCGACGAGCTCACCGGTCGAATCGAACTTCACGCTCAGCACCCGCCTCGTGTGACCGCGGAAGTTCTGTTCGAGTACTCCCGTCTGGGCTTCGCAGATGCGCACGATGCCGTCATCCCCCGAACTCGCGACCCGCTGTCCATCGCGGGTGATCGCCACCGCCAGCACTGATCCGGTGTGGGCCTTTTCCGATTCGATAGCCTTTTGCGTGCGGACGTCATACAGCAGGAGCGCGCCAGTGTCGTAGCCGATGACTGCGGTCGTGCCGTCCGCATCGAGCGCCATCGCGATCGGGAAGCCTAATTTGGAAGTGTGTTTCGCCAGTATTTTGCCGGTGGCGGTATCCCAGACAACGATGTCGTACGCCGAGTCCTGATCCCGCTTGTGCGCAATCGCCGAGATTGCCCGAGTACCGTCACGATTCAGCCCCGTCCGCTCGGCCGGGCAAAACCCCTCTAGCGTGCCGAGTTCCTTTCCCGTCGCGACATCGTAAGCCGTCAGATGGTGGGGCTGGGCGTAGCCGATGAGGATCTTCTCGCCATTGCCCGAGATCGCGGCCGAGCGGGCCAGTTGTCCCGTGGCCGGAAAAACCCCGACGGGCTTGCCCGTTTTCGTATTCCAGACCGTCGCGATGTCCGGAGCTTTCTGAAACCGGGATCGCACGGTCAGCAACCGGCTCGCGTTCTCGGAAAGCCGGCTGAGTAAGTGCTCCTCGTTGCCTGGAATCATCGACTTCGGCAATCCTCGGCCGACGTCCATGTCGAAAGGGGTGATGACGCCGCCTTCGTCGACCGTGGTCACATCGACACTTTTCCCGGAGAACGCGATATCCGTCGCGACGGCATTTGTCGAGCCGGACGCCGCCTCCTTGTGGGCCACGCGGTAAGCGTGCCACCATTCCCAATCGCGGCGATTTTCGGGGCAGTTGTCGAGGAGCTGCCTGGCCCGCAGCACATTCCCGCGCTGCGACTCGAGGTTGGCGAACCCGACGTCCCGCAGGTACGAGATCGTCTCCAACGATTGTTTGGCGGCCTCGGCTTTCCCGGTCGCTTCGCGGGCCACTTGGGCCGATGTCTGTGCTGCGGCATTCGCGACTTTCTCGCTGACAAGGGAATCCTCGACGCTCTTGCGCGCGTTGGAGATTTCCCGATTTTGCCCCGTCAGTCGATCGCGGGATTCCTCGGCTTCGCCGCGCTGGGCCTCGGCGTCGGCTTTCGCCAGTTCGGCCACGTGAGAGTTGCGGTCCGCTTCGTCGCGGGCGCCGACTGCCTCCCACCAGAGTCCGATGATCCCGAGCCCGAGCGTCGTGATGACGAGCACGAGGGCGGACAGGGCATAGACCGAAGCGATCGTCGGGTGCCGCCGCGCCCACTTGATGCTTCGTTCGAGTGGGCCGGCCGGTCGTACCTGCACCGGTTGGCCAGCGAGGAAGCAGCTGAGATCTTCTGCGAGGGCCGCGGCGGTGGGATACCGGTCGGCGGGTTCTTTTTCCAAACACTTCAAGCAGATCAATTCGAGATCGCGTGGTACGGTGCGAACTTGAGAGCGGATCGAACTGGGCGTGTCGTTCAACACTTGCTGAATGACGGTGATGGAATCGGCGCCGTCAAAGGGGGGTTTGCCGGTGAGGCACTCGTATAAGATCACACCCAACGAGTAGATATCCGATGGCGGGCCGACGAATTTGGTGCGGCCACTCGCTTGTTCGGGCGACATGTAAGCGGGGGTGCCCATGACGGCTTGAGTGTTGGTGAGTTGCATCGAAAAACGCTTGGCGAGTCCGAAGTCGGTGACGCGCGGTTCGCCGAGTTCGTCGAAGAGGATGTTGCCGGGTTTGAGGTCGCGGTGGACGATCCCTTCGGAGTGGGCGGCTTGGACGGCGCGGGCCAACTTCTCGACGAGTTGGGCCGCGGGGAGCGGGTCGGATTTGCCGAGTGTCCGGATGCGGTTGTGGAGGGTGCCGCCGGCGAGGAACTCCATGGCGAAGTACGGCTTGCCGTCGACGTGGCCGAATTCGTGAACTTGAACGACGTGGGGATGTTTGACGGCGGCGACGGCTTCGGCTTCGGAGCGGAAGCGGATGATGTCGACGAGGTCGGCGGTATCGGCGTGGAGGAGCATTTTGAGGGCGACGACTCGATTGAGTCGGATTTGCTTGGCTCGGTAGACGACGCCCATGCCGCCGCGTCCGAGTTCGCCGGAGAGGACGAAACCGGGGACTTGGGGGAGTTTGACGGCCCGCACTGATCCGGGAACGGGTGTGGTGGTCAAATCCCGTGGTGGCGGGGTCGGGGCCTGCACCGACGAATCGAGCGGGGTGCTGTGCAGTCGCACCGGGGACGCCCGCGTCACTTCCAACGGCCCCAATTGCTGCGCAAACCCCCCAGTATCTGACATGGCTCCAGTGGGTGGAGTTTCGTCATCCACGGAATTCGAAAGAACAGGCATACCGCAGACTCCATTTGTGATGCGCCCACAACTTTAGGACACGCGCAGGAGTTCGACGGAAGAAAAAGAAAGGCCGCACGTAATCGTGCGGCCTCTGGGGGATGTGTCCATTTTCCGATGAATCACAGGATGAAAACAGGGCGTCGCACCGACGATGCGACTGAAATACCACCTGGGTATTCGGTTTCGAACGCAAAGAATGATTGAACTTCGACCAAGCCGGCCAATCGGAATGCCTTGAGGCGCGAACCGACACGCGAACCGACACCAATATCTATGACACCGTCGCTATCGGCATTGAATGCAGCCACGCTAATGCCCCCGCCGGCAAACTCCGAATCGTATGCGAAGAAGCTGGCGAGTTCGGATTGATCCCGACCACTGTAGGCTCTGACATGGTTGCCGTTCCGGAGCGAACCGACCACGATGTCGGCGTACCCATCGGCATTCAAGTCGCCGGCGGCGACGGAGACACCGCCCTTGTAACCAGCGTCGAACGCCATGAAGCTCGACAGTACGGAGCCGTCTCGTCCGCTGAACACCTTGACATGTGAACTTCCCGACTGGGTTCCGATGACGATGTCCGCAAAGCCATCACTGTTCACATCGGCGGCGAAAGTCCCGGTGGACGCGACATTCACGCCCCCCTTGAAGCCGTCGAATGCGAAGAAGCTGGAGAACTCGGAACGAGTTTTCCCGTCGAACACTTTCACGTGCGACGAACCATTGAGCGTCCCGACGACAATGTCAGCTTGCCCGTCACCGTTAACGTCCCCGGTGGCGACCGAGATACCGCCGACAAAGCCGGCTTCGAATGCGAAGAAGCTATACAGTTCGCGGCCGCTGAGGCCATCGAAAACGCTCACGCGTGGGCCGCCACCGGCGCCGGCGCCGACGATGATATCTTGGAAGCCATCGCCGTTGAAATCTCCGGTGGCGACGGTGATGCCGCCGGTGAAGGTTGATTCAAACGCGTTGAAGCTGAGCCGTTCGCCACCATTCGGGGCGAACGAACGCACACGCGACGAGCCAATCCCACTGGCCCCCACCACGATGTCGGGATTCGGTGGTACGACTGGCGGCACAGGAGGTACCGGTGGCACGGGCGGCACTGGCGGAACCGGAGGCACTGGCGGCACTGGAGGTACTACGACAACGGGTGCGGTGAGATCCCAGTTTTGAATCTGCGTTTTGGCTGCGGTATCGAGGCCGGCGAGCAGACCACTCGCTTGCAACTGAACGATGTTCGAGAATGTGACGTTGTTGTTGTTCAGGGCGATCTGTTTGGAGCCGTACAGACTCGTGAAGACCATGAAGGCCTTCGTTTCGCCAGCGGCCAACGTTGTGTTGAAGTTGAAGTGCGGCTGATCGTCGCCATCCACAAACGAGCTGGACGAGTCCAGACCTTGGTGGATGGTGCCGAAGCGGCCTTGCAATTGGAACAACAACCGGGGATCCGAGTTGGCGAAGTCATTTTGGAACGAGCCGACATAGGTGTCGGTGCCCGGCGTGAAGATGAAATCGCCGCTGCTGGTATCGAAAATACGCGTGTTACTATCCGAGCCGAGGTTGCTGAAGACTCCCAGATTTGACGTGATCGCAGCGCCGGTCGGGTTGCTGACATAATAGATACTGCGGATGACCGGTGCGCTGTTGACCGCGAAGACCGCATTCTGTTGCCAGAGTTGCAGTCCACCGAACGAATCGCCTTCGAAACTGGTCGTTTCCGGACTTCCGGTGAGGATCGTTCCAGACCCGTATTGGTTCGGCCCGGTCGGCGTTCCGACGATATCGACGATGCCATCGCGATCCACATACGTCAGTGGCCCATGGCCCACGACGGTGCTGGGGGCCACCGAACCGTTGGATTGGGCGATACCCCAGCTCAAAGCCCCGTCGAATGTGTCGAACAACGTCGTGTTGACCGATCCACCCAAAGCCGTGGTCACCGCTTGGGCTGCCGCCATGCTGGCTTCTCGAAACCCGAACGCCGACGAAGTGGTCGCAATGTTCGCATTGTTCTGGAACAGCTTGTAACCAGCGACATCGAACTCGACGATTCCCAGCCCAGTGCCGATGTTGGTCGCCGTGGGATTCTCGCGGCGTTCCAGCTCTTCGACGCGCAATTTCGAGCGATTCAATTTCATGGACAAAGTCTCATAGGTGCAGAATGTCAGAAAGCTTCGGCAGGAGGGAGCAGCCACAAGCCGCGTGTGAACCCGATATCAAGAAGCTTGTTTGATAACGTAATGATTTGCCGGCAGAAAGAAAGCAGATTCCCGATCCGGTTTGACCGATCTACGAAAAAGTGAGCACGATTTACCGATTATCAATCGGACGGTGATCGGAGTAGTGCTGCTCCCTCATTCAATTTAACGCCTTCGAGCTTGTTCAGTCGGCGGCGGAGGTGGCTCCGTTACCAATCTCCATTCCATCACCGTTGAACTGAAATGCAGGATCACGGCAAACGTCATATGACTGGCGGTGGTCCGCCGTTCCCAAACCAGATTCTCATTGGGGAGTCGCTATGCGTGCTTCGTTGGTTCTTGTTCTGAGTTTCGCGGTTTGCGCCCCGGCCTTCGCCGACGAGTCCCCTCCCGCAGGAGGGGACCACCCGGCCGTCGCTCACTACCGACATCGCGCGGAGAGGGCAACGGTGAACGGTATAGCCACGGACGCTCGCGGGCAAGTCCTCGCCGGCGTAGACGTATTCGCCTTCGGCTTCCAGAGGCAGGCCTGTCCCTCCCCCCAAGTGCCCAGCCTGGAACTGGGGCGGGGCATCACGGATCGCAAGGGTGAGTTCTCTTTTAAGTCCGGCACCATGGCCGACACCCGACACCAGCTTTGCGTGATCGCACCCGGGCACGGGACGAAATTCATGGACATCGACCCCGAAGGAAAGGTTTTGGATGTCGGTAAGATTGCGCTGCCCGCCGAGCGGCGGGTAAGCGGCAAGGTTGTCGGCCCCGACGGAAAAGCTGCCGGCCAAGTCACGATCGAGGTACGGTGCCTCATCTCGGACGGGTACACGATAAACTGGTTCGGTTCCCCTCGTCCCGGCGAAAAGCTCCGGCCGCTGACGGCGAGGACGGAGAATGACGGGACGTTCGAGTTACGCGGGATTCCGACCGACGCGATCGAGATTTGGATCCGGATCGATGACGAACGTTTCGCGTTGTACGAACGCGGCAAACAGATGGGACTTCGCCAGCAAGAGGGCATCATCGCGCTGAGCGGTGGAGATGAAAAGCCGGTCGAGATTCGACTCTCCGAACCGATCTACGTCACCGGTGTCGTCAGTCGAAAGGATACCGGGGCCGCGCTATCGAAGGCGTGGGTCGGCGTCACGTTTTCGGACATCGAGGTGGCGGCCGATTCACACGCCGCCGCAATCTGGGCGCAGACAGACGAAAAGGGCCGCTACCGCGTCCGATGCGGTCCGTGGGCGTCCCGCGTCCACGTGTACGCGTTCGCACCGCCGGGCACGCCGTGCCCCGATTGGTCGGCTGGCCCGGTCGAGGTACCGAAGGGCAAAGCGGAGGTCGATCTGCCGGTGGCCATGCCCGTCGGCATCCTTGTGCGGGGCAAGATCATCGAAAAGGGCACCGGCAAGCCGGTCGCCAGCGCGGGATACGTCCACATCCTTCGACGCGAAAAACCCAAGACGATGAACCGTGACGATGCGTCCCGCATGTACTGGTCGAACGAGTACCACTACCGGTACTCGGCCGCCGACGGCACCTTTGAACAACCCGTACCGGCCGGTGAATCGGGCGTGATCCTGGTGAAAGCGCCGGATACGTCCTACGTATCCCAGATCACATCGTGCGGCGAAATCCTGTTCGGCAAACACGGGCCGTGGTGGTCCGTAGTCGAGGGCGTCGCGGAGGTCGAGACGAAATCCGATGCGAAAGGATTGACGCTGGACATTTCGCTGACCCGAGGTGCAACGGCCCAAGGCACAGTCGTCGGTCCGAAGGGGGAAGCGGTACGTCGGGGGGTGGTCTTCACCGGCACGCCCTTGCAGACCCATTCCCAACAATACTACGGCGAAGAGGAGTGGGATCGGCCGATCAAAGACGGACGGTTCGCGGTCGAGGGGTGCGACCCGTCGGCACCGACCGAACTATACATCTTCGACCCCGTGCATCAGTGGGGGACGACGGTGCGGTTCGACCCGAAGGTACAGGCCGGCGAGCCGCTGAAGGTCACGCTTGAACCGTGCGGCTCGGCCCGCGTGCGTTTTCTCGACCCGAAGAGTCGTCCGATCACGGGTCCGGATAGCGCCGCGGCCATCCAGTTCTCGACGGCCTTGGTGCTCGGTTTTCGCGCGTCCGATCCGAAGACATTGGCAATGGCTTTCCCACAAAACTGGTATTTCGGCCGTCCGGCGGGCACGCTCGATCCCAAGCGTTACGAGAAACTCGCGCAGAACAAAGAGGGCACGGTGGTGTTTCCCTCACTGATTCCCGGTGCACCCTACAAGTGGGTGACGGCCCACCCGAAAGGGGTGGGCGCCGGCCTGCCGAGCGGGGTCGCGGTGATCGTCAAGTCCGGCGCGACAGCCGATCTGGGCGACGCGATGGTCCACCAGTTGGAATTGTTAAAAGAGCCAGGCCGATGACCGGAGAAGGGCTGCCGGCCTGAGCTGTCAGAGGCGGTCCCCGGTGGAACCGAGTGCGCGCGCAACCGGTTCGGCGGGCTGCCAACGGCTTCTGGAAGCGGCAAAACCGGCCCAACTGGTCAACCACCAGGCGGGGGCGATGGCCCGGAGGAGATCGTGCGGATCCGCCCAGACCAACCGCGAGGTGCAGGCGCCGAGGAGGCCCCAAACCAAGCAGGCCCAGCGCAGTCGGGCGCGTAACCGGCGTAGCATCACCGCGTCGAGCGTACCGAGCACAATCACCAATCCGAAGAGGCCGAACGGGATGTTTTCCACCGGCCACTCTGAGTAGGTCTGGAGGATGCCCGCGAAGGGCCGGTCGAAGTTGCTCTGCCCCTGGCCGAGACCCACCGCAGCGGTGAGTGCGAGCTTCCACGCGAGAATCGGCACTAGCGGCAGTCCGGCGATGGCCAAAGCGTCACGCCAGCGCCGTTGACCGGCAAACGCCGCCGCCAGAGCCAACGGCAGGAGAACGTAGTATTCCTTCGCCAGCAACGCCAGCGCGAAGAGTGCGATGCCGTACCGGAGTCGGCCGCGTTCCACCAGCTGCCAGGCCGTCAACGCGAGTGCGATCGCCAACAGGTCGCTGGTGAGCAAACAGGCCGAACTGGAGATGCCCGGATTCGCCAAGTTCAGCAACACGAATGCACTCGGGAGGCGGTGCCAACGGGCGAAGCGGGCCAGTGCGACACTGTACAGGCCGCCGGCAAATAGTTGCACCACCAAGAGCCCCACCAATGTGCCCCACGGCGATAACTGGCCACCCAACCCGCCCAGCAGAGGATAGAGCGGTCGGGCGTAGCGGTAGCCAGGATCTTGGAGGCCCGTCAACGTGAGGTCGTCGGCACGCCAGAATGCCGGCTGGCGCGCCAACAAGTAGCTGTATTTGCCATCGTGCCCGAGCGACGACTCCAACGCGAGTTCTGGGAAGTCCCGTTCGATGGGGATCCGAGCCGGAGTGGTGGCACCGACTTGCAAATAGGCAGTGGGGTTCCAGTGGTGCCAGCCAAGATGGATTGTCAGCACTGCGGCCACACTCAGTGCGCCGAATACGAACCATACCCACAAGGGGAGACGGTGCAACAACACAACACCATCAATGGTTGAAGGCGAAATCCTTGGCGTTGAGCAACGCCCAGAGTAGATCCCGGAACACGTCGTCCCGCGGGTCACCGGTTTTCAGCGCGGCGCCGAACACAGCTTTCTCATCGGTCGTGGGCGGTCGGCTCAACGTCCGCAGGAACAATTCTTCGGTGAGTTTGGCGTCGTCCTTTTCGGACTTCAACAGGCTCGCCAACGCACCGTTGGCATCTTTGATCTTCGCCAGCAATCGCTCGCCATTTTGCAAGTTCAGCAATTGGGGCAAGGTCACGTCGCCGGTGCGCTCGCAGGCGCAGGCGGTGGTCCGTTCGGAACTGCCGAACATTTTGAGGAACGGCGACAGCGCTTGCGGATCGGGGATCTGGATGGCCCGAACTCCTTCCGGATAGCCATCGAATTTCTCGTTCGTACCAGTCGCGGAGCTGAGTGAATCGAGCAGCACCTCGGCCGGTAATCGGCGGGCGTAGTAATGCGAATAAAAGCGGGCATCGGTTTCGTTATTCGGTGTGGTCGCGCTGGCCAGTTGATACGTCCGCGAGTTCAGCACCGCCCGAATCAGTTGTTTCAAGTCGTATTTATTGGCCACGAAATCTTGGTTCAGCGCGGCCCAAAGTGCGGGGTTCGAGGGTGGATTCGTCGCCCGGAGATCGTCGACGGGTTCGACCAGCCCGACCCCGAGAAAGTGTCGCCAGATGCGGTTGACCATCGCGCCGCTGAACGACTCATTCTTCGGGTCGGTGATCCACGCCGCGAGTTTGGTGCGCGGATCGTCGGTCGGGGCAATTTCGGCCCCGGCACGGTCGAGTGTCTGCGGCTTGAGCATCTGGTTCGTGCGCGGCTGCCGGACGGCGACGGGGTTCTTGTTCTGGTTCGCATCGTGGTGGCCGATCAGCAACTGCGTCGGCCCTTGTTTCGAGTCCTTGCGATCCAATTTCACCCGTGTGAAGAACGCCGAGAAGTGGTAGAAGTCGTCTTGAGTGTAGCGTTCCAACGGGTGGTTGTGGCAGCGGGCACAACCGATGCGGGTTCCCAAGAAGGCTTGGGCGACGCTCTCCGCGAGTTCGGATTTCTCGCTCTCGCGGTGCTCCCCGAGCGTCACGATGTAGTAACCAATCTGCGGCGAGGTCGTGGTATTCCCTTTGGCGGTCAGCACGTCCCGGGAGAGGTCGTCCCAGTGGCGGTTGGCGGCCACTTGGTCACGCAGCCAGGCGTGGAACTGGCGCACACCCTTGACTCCGCGCACGTCGTGGTCGCGTTCTTTGCGGTTCTGCAATAAGTCCGAAAGGAACAGTGTCCAATAGTCGATGAATTCGGACGACTCCAAAAGGCGGTCAATGACCTTGGCCCGTTTGTCGGCGGCGCCGTCTAACAGGAAGGCGCGGACGACTCCCGGATTCGGCAGGGTGGCCGTGGCATCCAAATAGACACGGCGCAGAAACTCGGCGTCGTCCGATAAACCGGAGGGTTCGATCCGCAGTGCTTTCAATTTGGCGAATGTCGCCTCGTCGATGAAGTTGTTCTTCGCGGTAAACTTGGCGTCGTCGACCGGTCTCTCGAACGGCACGGCGAGTACTGCGACACTCACTTCCGTTAACATCGCGGCCCGAATCGAGGTGGCCCCATTCCGCTTGGCTTTCACCAACCCTTTGGCATCGACAGTGGCCACGTTGGCATCGTTGGTTTCGAACTTCGTGAGCCAGGTGACATCGAGCGACTTCCCGTCGTGGAACGTCGCGGTTGCGGTCAATTGGACTTCCTCGCCGACCTTCAACACCCGGTCGGCCGGGGTGACGACCAGCTTAACAATCTTTGCGTCTTTGGCGTTCGGCCCCGGTGCCCCGGCTTTCAACCAAGCCAGCAACGTGGTGTATTCCCGGCTCGATGTGCCGAAGAGTTTGCCCCCTTCGTGCGAAGAAAGACCAGCCGGTTTCGCGATCAAAATGCTCCGCTCCGGATCGGACGGGTCAATTCGTCGACCATCGTATTCCCGAGTGAGAGCACGGTAGTCGGTGTCCGGATCGTACCCACGCAGCGACAGTTTGAAACCGTTCTGCCCAAGGCCTTTCCCATGGCATCCACCCGAATTGCAACCCGCTTTCGTCAGCACCGGCACCACTTCGTTCAAATAGGACGGTGCATCGGCAGCCCAGATCGGCGCGGCGATGATGCCGTAAATTACCAGAGCGATCAGTAGGCGGGTCATGGGCAAGAACTCAAAATGGTGCGGAACGCATCCTGGCAGGTGAAATCAATCTACTCCACGTCTGCAGGGGTTGTCAATGGTCGGGTGGCATAGCCCACGGGCAGAGGGTGTACAGTTGGCCGGCCAGTTCGCGGCAGAATCGGGCGGTTTCGGACTGGGCCAATGGGGAAGTCCCATCGGTGCCCACGAGAACAACCAGTCGGCCAGTTGGGTTTTTCCGACTACCAGACAACGCACCGGCGAACCACTCGACTCCGCTTTCGTTTTGGGCGGCGAGTTCGTCGGCATCGTCCCAGATGCGATTCCCTTCTTGTGTCCAGTAAAGCACGAATTGCCGGTCGTGCACGCCCCGGTGGAACTCGCGGGCCGTGGCGGCAATCGTTCCTGAATTATTGAGTCGGAGAATGTCCACCCGCTTCGCCGTCACGTGGAATCCAAGATTGCCCAAGCAGACATCGGGGTGATGGTACCCTTTCACGAGCTTGGCCGACGACCAATAGATTACCCAGACGGAGACGGTCTGGCCGAGATTGTTTTCGTAGAGGCGGTGCAGAATCCGATCCTGTCCCAGCGTCGCGGAGATCGAGTCGGGAACCGGTTGATCGTCGCCGTGCCAACCGTCGAATTGCAAAGGAATCTGTTCTAACGGTGCCAACTCGGCAATGGCGTCGTCGCGGGCGGAACCGTGGTAGTAAGCCACGCCGCCGAGGGCAATTCCTATAAGCACGAGTCGAGCGACAGTAGTTGACGCCCCACGAACCGGTGGCGTCTCCTCTTCGACTTTTGGAACGGTCAGCGGGATCGAAACGAAGCGGTGCAGTACCGTTGCGACACCCACGATGCAACCCAGCCCAACGAAGATTAGGGCGAAACCGAGGGCATCGTGCCAGTCGTCTCGGATGTACTCCCGACCTGCGTGTTCTTGGATCAAGCCACTGAGGATCACCCGGATCGCATTCACCGCAACCACGATCGGCACGGCAATCAGAGTCAGTGTGCACCCGCGACCAGGGCCGAAGCCTTTCCAGTACGACACGAACGCCGCCAATGCCGTGAGCGCCGTCAACGATTGCACGCCGCTGCATGCTTCGGCAACACCGAGATCGCCGGCCGCCAATTTCAGCACGAAGCCGGCACGTTCGACGGGGATACGGAGCATCGGAAGGATGAAGGCCGCGACAGTGGTGGTGATTTCTTGGAGTTGGGTTTGCAACGGGTCGAGGATCCGTGATGGCAGCGGGAGTGCGAAGAACGGGGCGATCAGCGGGAATGCGAAGTGCCGCAAACGGGGCCAGCCACCGCTGGCGAGCATCAGACTGGCGGCGCCGATGACCAACGTGACCGCATCGAGCCAGAGCAGTGCCGAACGACCGCCGGTCGCTTGCGTCTGCATGTAACCCGCGATCGGGAACAGCCCGCATGCCACCAGTGCCAATGCGAGGGCCAACCAAATGGACGGACGTGCCGGGGGTACTGTTCGCCGGCTGTTCCAAGCCACGAAAATCGCTGCGAGAAGGATCAAAAAGCGGTCGGCGTATTCCGGTCGCGTGCCCCAAAATTGCACCAACAGAAACAGCAGGCCCGCCGCCGCGAGACCCAAGCCGGCCCAGGCGGCGATCAGTGAGCGTGGCATGGTTACTTCTTTTCTGGCAAGTGCTTCACCATGTCGGCCAGGAACACTCGGGCTTCGGCGCGATAGACGAATGGCCCGCGTGCGTTCACGGCCTCGAACAGAATCTTGTGGGCCTCGACGAATTTCTTTTTCTCATTGAGCACGAGCGTTAAAAAGTAGGCCGTGTCGAGGCCGACCTGCCCACCGCTGGCGGCCGTTCCCAGAGCTTGATCGGCATCGTCGATGCGATTCACTTTGAAATAGCAGTAGCCGAGCACGGCGTAAGCGTCGGGCGACCGGCTGTTTTGTTTGACGTTGGTTTCCGCCAATTCGACAGCCCGTTTCCGCTTTTTCTCGTCGGTCGATTCCGCGAGGACGAGCGCGAGGTTGCCGAGGGCGAAGGGATCGCCGGGCGTATCTTTGTGGAGCTGTTCGAAGGCCACTTCCGCCGCCGGGTACTCTTTTTTGTACCGGAGCAACAGGGCTTGCAGCGTCACCGTTTCGCGGGCCTTGGCATCGAGTTTGACGGCCGCTGCGAGGTAGAGTGGAGCGGCGTCCAGGTTGCCTTCATCGAGGAGGAAGCCGGTGTAGGCTCGGTGGGTCTTGGGGTTCGACCCGTGTGCCGAGACGGCTTTCTTCAACCAGGTTTCGGCCTGGTCGCGGTTGCCTTGGGTCAGCCACAATTTGGCGATCCGCAACTCGGCGGGTTCGGTGGCGGGGTCGTCTTGGAAGGCCTTTTGAAAATCGGCGAAGGCCGCTTCGGGCTGGCCCATGTGGAAGGTCGCCTCGGCGAGCCGCTGACGGAACGGGCCGTTCTTCGGGTCGTCGTTCAGGAGTCCCGCCAGCTGCTCTTTCACCGAGGCCCAATCGCTGCGGCGCTCGAACGAGGCCACCATGCCCAAGCGCGCTTCGCGGAGGAATCGCTTGCGGACGGCGGCGTCCCATCGTGGGTCAGCGGCGAACTGCAACGCGGCTTGGCAATTCAGAATCGCATCGGTGAAGCGCCCTTCGCCGAACGCGAAACTGGCATTCAGTAAATATCCGTCCGGGTGCTTCGGTTCTTCGAAGGTGAACCGTTCGAGCGTAAGCCGCGCCTCTTTCCCACGTTCCGCTGCGACCAGCCATTCGGCTAAGATCACGCGCGGCGGTCGCAGTTGCGAATCGGCCGCACAGGCTTTTTTGAGGTGCTCGAAGGCCTCGTCGATCTTGCCGGTTTTGAATGTTTCGCGCGCCCGATCAACATCCGGGACCGGCGGCGGTTTCGTCGGGACTTGGGCCTGCACGGCGATGGTGAATCCGAGAAGACAAAGCGAAACCAAAATCGAACGCGTCACAATTTCTCCCGTTGCAGGATGGCGCAAGCGTCGAGGTAGTCGGCTTGGTCTTGGGTCGTGCGCGGCAGTGCCTGCGCCCGTTCGAGGTTCGTCCGGGCCAACTCGTTTTTACCTTGGCGGTGATACGCCAGTGCCAGGTGGATGGCGACACCGGCCGTCGTTCCCGAGTGCCGGCGAGCCTTTTCCAAAGCGCGGATGGCGGCATCGAGCTGATTGTTCGCCAAATGGGTGGCCCCGAGCACGTACCACTGCCAAGCCGTCAGCGGGTAGTCTTGCTCGGAGGCGTCGATCAGTTTGGCGGCATCGCGCCGAGCCTGCCCCGGTTCGTTTTTGCCTTTGAGACGCATCCACGCCAGCGTGGCCGCGATTTCCAGATTGTCCGGAGCGTGACTTTGCAGTTGTTCAAATGCCCGGAGTGCCTCGCTGGTCTTGGTTTCGTTCCACCGTGGATCACCTTGTTCGGCACTGCGGTACAAGCTGAGTGCTCGCACCATTTGGAGTTCCAGATCGCTGGGATATTGATCGAGCAATCGTTTCGCCATCTGGCTGGCCAAATCGGTCAACGTCGGTTGAAAGCGGCTGTCGCTCATCCCACGGAGTGCTTCAGCAATCAGATGCGGAGAGTGTTGTTTTCGACTGACCGTTTCCACTCTGTTCAGAAATCCCTCGATCAGCGAATCGAGTCCCGCTTCGCTCAGACCACGGACGTAAAGCCGTGCGGCTTGGGAATCGCTCACCAAGGCATCGCCCAACAAATTCAACAACTGGATTCCCGTGTGGGTGTAGCCACCGCCGGCGTCGATGTGAATCTTGGCTTCGGTACGAATGATCCACGGATTCTTCGGGTCGAGGAGACGGGCTTTTCCGCAAGCTTCCAAGGCCACATCGCGTCGGCCTGCCGCTTCGGCCGTCTCGGCAATCAGCATCCAGAGTGCGATCGTCTTCGGGTCGTTCTCGACCGCTCGAAGGAGTCGATCCAATGCGGCGGCGGCTTGATCGTCGGCCCGCAGAACCAGTGAGTAGAGTGCCAGCAACTGAGGATTGTCGCCGCACCGTTCCAGACCCTGGGTGAGGTGTTGCCACGTGGCCGATGCGTCGTGGGTTCGCAGCGCCCCCAGGGCCAATCCGTGATACGCCGGCGCAGTTTTCGGATCGCGGGTGATCAGCGTTTCCCAAGCTCGCTTGGTTCGGCGTTCCTGTTCGCTGGCGATGGTCGGATATTGCTCGGCGGTGATCTGCCCTTCACGCCGGAGTATTGCAAATCCCGGTACCAAGCGATTGCAACAAAGCCCCAGTTTGTGAATCGAAGCGACGTCGCAGGTGGGATCGTCGAGCGACAAATCGATGAGCTTTCCCACCGCGATGACTCCTCGGTTCAGGCCGTTCGGCTGCACGCGGTCAGCTTGGATCTCGAATCCTTCGAGATAGCATTCCACCAGTTGCACTTTGACCGCGATGGGAAACGATGCCGCCGCAGATGACCGCACCGAGTCGACGATGGCATCGCGGACAAATTCCCGCAGGGCCACCGGTTCGCGATCCAATTCCCGGAAGAGTTCGAAGGCGAATAAGAGCGAAGCCGGTGTGATGCGACTCGCGGCGTTGTTCGGATGGGGGAGTTGTTCGACTTCTCGTAGGGTCTTCGGACGATCACTGCGCAACAGCGCGGCTTTGGCCATCGTGCAGCGGGCCAGCCAATCGTTCGGCTCGTGCGCCAGCCGTTTGCCGGCTTCGCGTTCCGCTTCGGGCCACCGGCCTGCGCGTAATTGTCTCGGGAGTGTCAGCAACGGCATCATGGCATCGGATTCGTCGGCCGAACCGGTGTCGAGAGCGATTCGCCGTCGTACGGCCAGCGCATCGTCCGGGTTCAGCCCGATGAGTTCATCCAAAATCGTCGCCAGTTCGGCATCGCTCCCAGATTTCGCAACTCGGTCGAAGTCACTCCATAACTCGGCGATTCGTTGCAACTTTCGCGACTGTGGCTGCAACGCTAGCTGGTAATAGCTTCCCGCCGCCAGCCCTGCGAACAAGAGTACAACGGTGCTCCAGCGCATCCAACGCGGGAAGCGCATCAGTCGGAATCGGATCAAGGATCGGAGCGTGGTTGGCATGGTCACTTCGCGATCAGCCATGCGGCGATCTGCTTCGCCGTCGAAACCCCGCGTTTCAGCTCCAAATCTTTGGACTGATCAAGAGCCGCATAAGTGGTGGTTGCCGGATTCTTCACAGGGAAGTCGAAATGGAATACGTGCGACTTTCCCGGTGCTCCGAGGGCCAAGAACGCCGGGAGATCACCGTATTTCAGCGCTCCCGGCATCATCATCGGATCGCTCGGCTTCTTCAAACTGGCAAACTGGAAATGGTTGCCGTCGGCAATCAGCTTGTCCACGGCCGCTCCCGCGGCGGCGCGAGCGACAATGGCGATGGGGCCGAATTCGCCCCAGCCGACCAGGTTCACGATCTTCCGACCCAGCGACTTGGCGTAGCCGATGGCCGTCAGCGCGTCGTGGACGCGTTCCGCGAAGAGTGGGCGGTTGTAGCCATAGGTGAAGCCGGCGTAGATCTCGGAGACTGTGAACGGTTTGGCCGGCGTCAGTTCCCCGGTGCCCAGCAGATCTGGCGCAACGACCGTCCAGCCGGCATCCACGAGCATCTTCGCCGCCGGTTTCAACTGTTTGCCATCGAGTAAGGACGCTTTCCCATTCGGATGAAGCCAGATGACGGTGCGGCCGTCGGGTTGATCGCCGAACACACTGGCGAACGGTAGCGCGTCCGTTTCTCCCAAGCGGCCGATGACGCCGCGGTACAGTGAGTAACCGTCGTGTTTCGTCTCGATGGCTTTCTGTCGAACCGAGACCTCTTTCGGCAGTTCATCGGCGATCATGGCTCGCAGTGCCACCTTCAACACGCTTTGGTATTTCTCTGCAGAGGCTTTATCCGTCGGGAGCAGCTTCGCCATTTGCCCATCGCTGGCCGCCGTCAGTTTTGCCCGCAATTCCTTGGCTTTCAGTTCGTCGGCCGGTCGTGGGTGCTTGTCGTCGAAGACGCGCAGTTCCGCCGGTGGCACCGGCTTGAACGGCAGTTCCGCCACCAGTTTATCGACGCCGAAGAGGTGCTTGTTGAACCAGCCGTACATCAGCTCGCGGGCCACTTGGTTGTAGTTGTGCGGGAACTGCGGATACGCCTTGGCCAGCACGTTCTCCTCCTGGCCGAGCAGCTTCCAAAGTCGCTTCAGTTCGGGGTAGCCCTTGGTTTCGATTTCTTTCGTCCAGTCGTCGGCTCCGCTCATGGCCATCGGCTTGGGCGCGAAGACGGCCGCGAGTTCGATGTTGCCGGTGCCGACGCGGAACAAGCTGCAATTCTCGCAGATGCAACCGCCCTGCATCGCAGTACTGACCATGACTGCGGGGAAGGCCGCCTGCACGCGGTCGTCGATGGCGGCGAGAACGAACGTCTGCGTGCCGCCGCCGCTGGCCCCGGTGATACCAATGCGCTTCGCGTCGACGTCCGGCAGGCCAGTCACGAAGTCGAGCGCCCGAATGCTGTTCCACGTCTGCAACCCCATCAGCGTTTGCAGTCGAAGTTCCCCTTCGGCGTCGGCGAACCCGTCCGGATTGGGTACGCCCGACTTCAAAATGTGCGGGATCGCGGTGCTATCGGCGTAGCCAATCATGTCGTAGAAAAAGACGACGAATCCCATCCGGGCGAGCATCGCACAGCGTGCTTGCAGCGGGTACATCGCTCCCTCGAGGGTCTTTTCGGCACCGCTTTTGATCTCGGTCTTCGCCGCCGCTTCAGGGTTCTCGTAAAGCCGGCCGTTATTCCAGTGGCCATGCGGGCAGAGGACGGCGGGGTACTTCTGCGACTCCTTTTCTTTCCGACGCGGCCGGTACAGGTTGCCACTGACGATATGCCCCGGCGTGCTGGTGAAGAAGACCTTTTCCACGGTGTAACCGTCGCGTTCGATCTTGCCGTGGATCGTCGATTCGAGTTCGGTCTTCTCCGGCATCGGCCACAACCCGTGCGAGACCAGCACTTGCTCGCGGACGACTTGCCGGCGTGCACTCCACTCCTCTTTCGTCTTCGGCACCACGAACGGGAAATAGTCGTTGAGCGTTTTCGGTTTGCCGAGTCGAGAATCCTTCGATAGTTCGCCGGTATTCAAAAAATTGGTGATGTTCGGTTCATCTGCTGCGAAGATTCGAGTGCAGACTGGCAAGACGGAGGCCCCGGAAGCCAGCAGCATTTGACGGCGGGTGAGCATGGATCGACCCAAACGAATGGAGTGGTGGCGTGTGGGCTGAGGGTAAGCGGAGGGGGAACGAACTGCAAGGAGCTTTCTTCCAACTTCAGCGTTTTTCATTCCACGCCGCGGCCCCGAACTTCTCCGACTCGATGCGCTGGCTGGTGGCCAATTCATCGGGCGTCCAAGCACCGGGGGCGAAGTGCCAGCCGGTTTCCACTGCCAGACGACGGGTGAGTGCGATGGCCAAATCGTCGAATGAGATGTCGTGAGTAGTCAGCTCGCGAATGCCCGGCAACAGAGGTGTCAACTCCGATTGGCGGAGCAGGATACTCCCGTGTTGCAACAGGGCACCCTTGTGCTTCCGCTGGGCGCTCCCCGCGACTTTGTGGCCACCCACGAGCAAGTCTCCGGCGGTTTGATGGAGGAAACAGAGTACCGGGCCGAGTTTCTGTTCCTCGCCGCAAACGACCAACTTCGATTCGATCCCCCAGACACTGCGCAAAGTATCTTGCAATCCATGGTGCATCCGGCAAATCCACGATTCGCCTGATGGTTGCCAGAGTTCGCCGGCCGGCAACGCCAGTGAATAGGTCAGTTCTGTGGCGGGATCGTGAACGATGGCCGCTCCGCCGGTGGAGCGGCGCACCCAAGCGAGGCGGGCCAATCGTCCGTCCGATTTTCGGATGGACGCTTTTTGGAAGTATCCCAATGACAGAGTCGGGGTGTCCCACGAATAGACCCGCAAACTGGCGATGGCATACTCGGCCGCGCTGGCCAGCATCGCCTCGTCGGCGGCCATATTCCCAGCACCCGACGAGCTGGTGAACGGCAACGTGCGAATGTCGGGCATGGTCGATCACTCCGGGTTCCACGACTGACGACAATCGTCGAACCAACCGTCTCGGCGACTGTCGATTCCGTGCGGTGTATCATATCCCTGTGCGTGCCGGCGTCAGGCCCGCTTTTCGTCGAGTCACCCTGTAGGATCGCCACCATGTTCCGTGCGTTATTGGTATCGTTGTTCGCCATCGGCCTGCTGGCCGGCGGCTCCGTGTTCGCCGCAGAGGACACGTACATGCTCAAGGTGTACCAAGAGAAAAAGGGCGACAAGTTCGACGTGGAAAAGAACGACAAAGGCACCAACAAGATCATCGTCAATGTCAACGGTACCAACAACAACCAAGAAGCGCTGACCGGGGATAAAGAGATCTACACCGAGGAAATTCTGGAGAAGAAGGAAGGCGATAAGCGCGCGACGAAACTGACTCGGAAATACACGATTGCCGAGAAGACCGAAAAAGGCAAAACCGTCAAAGCCATCTACTCCGGCGAAACGGTTCTGATCGAAAAGAAGGGTAAAGAGTTCGAGTTCAGCATCGATGGCAAAATGCTCACGAAAGACGAAGCCCCCGACCTATTCAAAAAGTTCAACAAATCGGACGACGAACCGACCGACCAGGACATGCTGCCCACGGAAGCCGTGAAAGTCGGCGGAACTTGGAAAGTGCCCAACGAGAAATCCGAGAAGATGTTCAAAACTCTCGGCAAAGATGAAATGAAAATCGACGTGAAGAAATCGTCGATCGAAGGGAAGCTTTTGAAGGTGTACAAGAAAGACGGTGCCCAATTCGGCGTCCTCGAACTCACCATCAGCGTCTTGATTTTGGAGATCGATTTGGGCGGTCAATTCGCCCCGACCAAAGCCGGTTCCAAGATCGTCATCACGGGGATGATCGACACATGCATTGACGGCACGGTCAACCAAGAAGAGGCTAAGAAAGTCGTGACCATCGCCATGACGGCCGAGCTACCCAACGGTGGTTCCATCACCATCGACGGAGAATCCAAGGGTGTGGATCAGAAGCGCGCCACCAAGAAGTAAGGCGTCACTCGTCCGGTGCTGGCTTCGGTGCCGGAACGAATTTCAAGCTTGTGCGGAACGAGATGAAAAACTGCTGCACATAGGCGAATTGCGGCAGTTGATTCTGCCCTTGGGTTCCGAGAATGTAGACGCGTGATCCCGCTAAGATAATCCGTAGCACGGTGATGCGTTGCATGAGTTGGCTGCCCTGGTGCAGCTCCACATCAATGGCCGGGAAACCGGCGTGCGTGGTGGTCTGCCGTTGAACTTCATTGCCGGCAGCAAGGCCGGCGATCTCGACTCTCAGTGCGTCGGTGAGAATTGCCTCCGGATCTCCGGCCAATTGATTCTTGGTGAGATCGTAGTACTTCACGAAGTAGCGTCCGTCCGCCAATTTCCGCTTCGCTTCCAGCCCTTTGACGACCGCACCTTGTTCCCCCGCTTGCGCGAAGGGTTGCGGCTCACTGGGAAATTCCACTTGGAATTTTCCCTCTTCCGACTTGTGAACCGTCATCGTCGGGTTGTTCATCCAGACGATAAATCCGCCGCAGGCCACACAGAGACCGCCGAGCAACAAGGCCGTGGCGAGTAGCAGGAACCAGACGACCCGGTTGGACTGTTTTCGAAATCGGGGTTCGTTCAAAACCGGCGGCCGATCCCGTCGGGCCGTCGGCAGTTTGGAGATCGACGCCATCGGTTCTGGCACGGGGAAGACCGTTTGGCAGGTGCCGCACTTCACCGAACGCCCGCGGAACTCGGTCGGCACATCGAGCACATCTCGACAATTCGGGCAGGTCACGGCGTCGGTCATGGGCGTGAATCCATCGAGTGCGGTTTAACCCCTTCAGTTTACAGAGCGACGGCCTAAACTGTCCGAACAGTTCCGGAGTACCAGCGTGGCCGATGCGCCGACCTTGCCGCAGCAGTTGAAGCAATACCTCGACGCCTTGCGCGCCGCCGGGGTCGAATACGTCGCCAAAGCGGGGCCAGCACCGTCTCGAAAATCGGCGCCGATCGTTGTGGCTTCTGCGGTAATCCCTGCCGTCGATCCGCTTGCCGAACGACGGACGAATTTGAAATTGCTGGCCGATGGAATCCAGAATTGCGCCCGCTGTTTGGAACTATTTTCGACGCGAACCCAGACGATTTCCGGCGTCGGCCCAATTTCGGCCGAGGTTGCTTTTCTGGGTGATGGCCCCGATTCCGTCGACGACCTTGCCGGCCAACCCTTCCGCGGCGATGCCGGAACTTGGTTGACATCGGCCCTAATTGCGTTGGGCTTAGAACGGGAGCAGGTCTATCTGCTCAACGCAACCCGTTGCCGGGCGCCGGGGAAACGATTCCCGACGGCGAAAGAATGCGCGAACTGCCGCGACTATCTGGTGCACGAACTCGAACTCGCCCGACCCAAAGTGATCTGCTGCTTGGGGACTTTGACGGCGCAAACGCTGCTGCAAACCACCGAATCGATTGCCACGTTGCGGGGCAAAACCTTCGACCATACGGGCATTCCCGTGATCTGCACCTTCCACCCGGCGTATCTGTTGAAGAACCCGAAATCCTCCGCCGACGCCGCGAGCGATTTGGAATTTCTGAAGCGAATCTTGGGAACTTGAATCTCTTTTCACATTTTGATTTGACTCGACAGCGTCTGTATAGTATATACATATTAACACAACTGATCGCATCAGGCGCTCCGGTTGTATGACCTTTGCGGGAGTTACCGCTCGTGGGGGTGTATTCTTGCTACTCGTGGGCAGTGGTCTGCTCAATCAGTCGGTGCAATCCGTCCGAAATCTACATCAGTCCCATTCCACACAGCAGCGCCAGACCTCCCCAGTGGCCCGTTGATTTTGATCACCGATCCAAGGTGCCCGATGACTCGTTTCCTTCGCCCGTTGATTCTACCGGTCGCCTTCGCCGTTCTCGGCACCGCCTCGGCGCAAGAACCGGCTCTGGTTGTCCCACTCGAACAGTCCTCGACCATCGTTTTGCCGGAATCTCCGAGTCCCGCGCCACCGTCGGCACTTCCTTGTGCCACTTGCGGCCCGATCGCCTTCGATTTCAAGAACGTTCCGCCAGTGCGACCCCAGCCACGTGCGGGGGCGTTCCAAGTGCCGCCGACCGGGCCGGGGTACTACTCGATTTTGGACGCGGTGAGGGGAACGCCGAGCCAAGCGCCGCCGACGTACCCGTACCCGCGCTTCGCCCTGATGGGCCAATCGTCGTTCGACGTCGACTTCCGATACCTCGATAAACCCGACAACGCCGAGCGCGACTTTTTCGATCCGCTCAAACGGATGAAACTCGGCGACGACTTCCTGCTCAGCCTCGGCGGGCAGTCGTGGGTGCGGCAGATGGAAGAGTACAACAGCCGCTTGGGGCGTGGCAACAACTCGTACACCCTGACCCGGCAGCGGATCTACGGCGACCTGTGGTACCAAGACCGGGTGCGATTGTTCGCCGAAGGAATCGCGGCGTTCTCGAACTCGCAGGATTTGCCGTCGCTGCCGATCGACCAAACCGGGTTCGATTTTTTGAACCTCTTCCTCGATTTCAAACTCGGCGACGTGATGGGCAAGCCGGCGTACCTCCGGGTCGGCCGGCAAGAGCTGCTCTTCGGTTCGCAGCGACTCGTGTCCACCCTCGACTGGGCCAACACCCGGCGGACGTTTCAAGGCGTGAGCATTCTTCGCACCGGCGAGAAATGGGACGTCAACGCGTTCTGGACGCAGCCGGTGATCCCGAATACGAACCGGCTCGACTGGGCGGACAACCAGCAGAACTTCGCCGGGATCTTCGCGACGTACCGCCCGAAGAAAGGCCACACGGTCGATCTGTACGACTTGGTGCTCACGAATAACAACACCGTCAACCAGCGTGGGTTGCAGCGCGGGAACTTCACCATCAACACGCTCGGTGGCCGCTACGCCGGGGACGACTCCGGCTTCCTTTGGGATATCGAGTCGGCGCTGCAACTCGGTCGCCAGGCGTCGCAAAATGTGGTCGCGGGGATGGTGTCCGCCGGCCTCGGCTACAACTTCAAAGAGCTGCCGTGGAGTCCGACGATCTGGGGCTACTACGACTACTCCACGGGCGACGGCAGCCCCGGCAGCGGCAACCTGAACACCTTCAACACGCTGTACCCGTTCGGTCACTACTACCAGGGCTGGGTCGACATCGTCGGTCGGCAGAACGCCCAAGACGTGAACGCCCACTTGTACGTCTACCCGGCGAAGTGGCTGACGTTGAACACCCAGTTCCACAGCTTCCAGTTGGCGAACAAACGGGACGCGTTGTACAACAAGGCCGGGAACGTCAGCCGGTTCGATCCGACCGGCCGAGCGGGACGGGACGTCGGCCAGGAACTGGATTTGATCGCCAACTTCCACGTGAGCAAGCACGCGGACATCTTGGTCGGGTACGCTCACCTGTACGCCGGTGAGTTCATCAAGAAGACGGCCCCGGCGGGTCAGAAGGATGGCTTCGACACCAGCTTGTTCTTCCTGCAGGCGAACTACCGCTGGTGATCACTTTCGCACGGTGCCGTCGGGTTGAAGCTTCTTCAAATAGTCGTGCCAGTCGTTTTCGAACGCCGGCAAATCCTGACCGACCAAGGCTGTAAACGCCTTCGCCGGTTCGGTGCCGGTGTTGACGGCTTTCAGATAGTCGTCGAAGGCTTTGGAGCCAATCAGGTTCTTTTCGAACATCAAGTAAAACGCCAGTCCCCAACAGGTGAGGTACGTTCGGTCGGCGCTGGCCTGCTGGTTGGCGTGGGCCGCCAGGAAGGTCTCTTTGCCGGCTTTCAACAGGTCGGCGAGTGGCACCAACACAGCCGCATCGCCCGGTTTGGCTTTCCCGTTGAGCCAATCGTGGATGCGTCTCAACCGCTCCGGATCGGCGTGACCGACTCGGAGTTCTCCCGCTTCGATCAGCGGATGTTCAAACAATTGGGCTAGCCCTTCGTTCAAGAAGCGTGGCAGTTCCCCGGTGCCTTTTCCGCCGACGATCTCCGCGACGGTTCGCACCGGATAGACGAATGTCATGGCGTAGGAATGGAACGCTTCGTGATACAGAATGGCGAAGAGCCGGCGGGTTGCGGCGTCGAAGGTGCGGTCGTTTTCACGGTCGGCGGCGTAGACTTTCTCACGCTCACGCTTCAACGTGGTCAGAAACCGGTCGAGATCGGGTTTGCTCCCTTTGTAAAGCTCGCGGATCTCTTTTTCGTACCGGTCGGTGGCGGCAATTTGTTGTAGGTGGTGCAAGCGTGTGCGGTGCAGTTCGTCGCCGAGTCGGCGCAGGTCGGTGCCACAGAGGATGCGGTTCTCCGATGGCAGGAAGACCGCGGCGTTGAGGATCTGCCCGGCGCTCGGCTTGACCAGTTGCTGATATTGGTCGAGGTCGCCGGCCAATTCCACCGAGGTCGGTCGCGGTGCTTCGAAACGCGGTGGCAGGAAGCGGGCGAACGCCGTGTAGATTTGTTCCAGTCGCACGGTGGCCCGGCGGGTCACTTCTTCCGGCGCCGCACTGATGAGCACGAATTGATCGGCTTCGTAACGCTTGGCTCCGTTCTTTTGGCCGAGCCACTCCACCGATGCGAGGACGAGCGCGTCCATCCGGATGCGCTCGCCGGTACCGTTGCTGTCGAGTTCGGCGAGCCGGGCTTTCAGGGTGGCCCGATCGGTTTCGCTCAGCCGTTGAACTTTGTCGAGTTCCTTTTTCGTGAAGAACGTGGTGAACGTGAGCGTCGGTCGACCCGGTGGCCGCTTCACGGTTTGGAATGTCATCCCGAGGATATTCTCGTCGACGATCAGCCCTTGGAACTTCGCCCCGTTGGCCAGTGTGACCACATCGGTGGGCCAAACGCTAGCGGCCCCAACCGGAGCTTGTGCGATGGCCACCCCGTTGACGACGAGCACGATGACAGCGAGGAAGACGCGCATTCGGGGTTCGCCTGGTCAGGGGTGAGGTCGGGCTGAGTCAGCGCCAATCGAGGCCTGTAATATCTTCGTCCGGCCCGCGCTTCACGATCACTTTGGAATCCGAGCCGTCCGTGTTGCAAACAGTCACACGGCTGGCATGCTCGATCTTACCATCCAGCCCAGGGACACGGGCAACCCAGTGATACGCGAACCGTTTGCCATCGGGACTCCAACAGATGTAATCAATACCACGTTTAGGAAGTTTCAGTCGCGTTTCGTTCTTCGTTTCCAGATCGATGATGAAAAACGCTACAGTGATATTCATCTGCGGTCTTTCGAATTCCATCCGACCGAACACGACTCGTTTACTATCCGGAGAAAACTTCGGATCGACCATGCCCGTCACCATGTGCCCAGCAATGCTCTCGGGCTTCAGCGTTTTCAACGGTGTCATGAAAATGGTAAACGTCAAGCTGTGGCTATCCAAGTTGTGCGTGATCAAATTCTTCCCGTCCGGTGAGACCGCGAGAATGCTGTGTTCCTTCGGAATTTTTAACCGTGTCCTCTTTTCGGTGGCAGAGTCGTAAATCCAGCTCTCGAACTCGATTTCACGGGTGTGGGCCCAAACGCGTTTGTCCGGATCGACCAGCGAATAGTAAATGCTCTTCCCGTTGGCTGCCCAGAATAGTTGTGGCGAGTACGCCACATCGACGATGATCTTCGGCGGGGTGCCGTCCTTGGCATCCAGGTCGCGCCAACAGATACTCTGCTCCGACGATTGCTTGTCCCGTCCTGGCATCGTCTTGGGAACATTGAGATAAGCCACGCGGCTGCCGTCGGGTGACAAACTCGCCTGCCAAGGCTGGAGCAATTCGGTCGATGTGATCACTTTGACCGAGGTGCCATTGGGCTTCACGATTTCCATCGGCATCGTCTTGTTAAACGACGTGATCAGGATCACGCCCTCCGGTGGTTTCGGCACCGGCGCGGCGGTGGCATTTCCCAAGCTCAGCGCGGCCAACAGCGCGACCGCTAGCATTTTGCTCATGCCCGAAACTCCTGCCGGTTCAGTTCGTGGTACAGGTTGTGAATGAACGCGGCATTGTCGCACGGCAGGTAGTGCATGGCTCCCCCCATCCGCGAATAACTTTTGCAGAAGCGCAAATAATAGGCCGGGTTGGTCTTCGGCGGTTCGCCCGTGCTCCAATCCCAACCGCCGCCGTCTTGGAGATCGACCACGTAAATCGTGTGGTTCCGGACAATCTCCCGGCCGTCTTGAAGTCGGATGTTGTTGACACAGCTCAGGCTCTTCTCGAACACTTGGGGCCCCATGATCGCCGAGCCGACGGAGAGCACGACGCCGCCGTCCAACCGCTCGATTGATCCGCCGAACAGTTTGAAGTCCCACTCGCCGGCCCGGCCGATGACCGCGCCGTTGAAAACTGGGTGGTTCGAGATGATGTCGTAGCCAATCCCCGGATGGACGGTGACGGGAACACCGTGCTTGAAGGCGGAACCCAAGATCGATGCTTGCTGCCAGCGGTGTTGAACCGTGATGCGCCCCGTGGCCCACTGTTGCGAGCGGATTGTCCGCAACAGATCCGCGCGGGCGGAGGTAAGCTCATGTCCAGGGTCGGCCACGATGGCGGCCAGCAACTCCTCGACCGTGGGCAACGTCGCACCGTTCTCGGCGATGAATCGCCCGAGTGCCCGGCCGTAGCCGAGATGATCCAAGGCGCCGGCCATGAGCGCCAGGTGGATATTCGTGGCGGTTTCGTGCCAAGTGCCGAACTGACCACTCGCCACGCCGGCTTCGACGCTTTCGGTGCTGGCGCCGAACCAAGCGTATTCCCAATCGTGGATGGTGCCCGCGCCGTTGGTGGCCAAGTGGCTGAGCCAACCGCGGGCCATCATCCGTTCGAGAATGCGCGCCGTGCCGTTGCGGAGTAGGTGGGCACCGTAGATGAGCAGGATGCTCGCCCCGCGCCGTCGGGCATCGAGGATCTTCGTCGCACAATCGCGGATCAACCGCGCATTCAATTCCGAGCAGACCGGTGCCGCCGAGTCGGGGTCGATCAAAATGTCGTCGGCCCGCGTCAAGCTCGTGCGCTCGGCGAGCGGGAAGACGCGGAGCCGGCTGAGGTCGAGCGGTGGCACGATCATCCGTCGTTCTCCTCGAGCCATTGCACGGTCACCCGGACGCCGTCTTCCAAAGTGGTGGACTCGGTTCCGTAGCCGGTCTCGCGGAGTTTGGTCATCTCGGCTTGGGTGAAGCTTTGATACCGTCCCGCCAAGTCGGTCGGCATGTCGATGAACCGGATATCGGGTTCGCGGTCGAGTGCGGCGAAGACGGCGCGGGCCAGATCGAGGAACGTCCGGGCCGAGCCGGTGCCGGAGTTGTAAAGCCCGCTCGGAACCGGGTTTTGCCAGAGTGAATGCAGGTGATCGACGCAATCACCGACGAAGACAAAGTCGCGCTGTTGACCGCCGTCCGGCGCGTCGGGCACGGTGGAGCGGAACAGCTTCACCGTGCCGCTTGCCTTCACTTGGCGCCACGCTTGATAGACCACGCTCGCCATGCGGACTTTGTGAATCTCACGCGGGCCGTAGACGTTGAAGAACTTCAACCCGGCCCAGTGGGGCGGGGCGGGCTGACCGGCGGCCACCTCCGCCAGTGCCCAGGCGTCGAAATCGTTCTTGCTCTTCCCGTAGAGGTTGAGCGGTTGAAGTTCGGTCGGAGCGGTGCGGTCGTCGAAACCGAGGGCACCGTCGCCGTAGGTGGCGGCACTGGAGGCGTACAGCAACGGCCGTTCGTGGGCCGTGCACCAGTCCCACAAGGTGCGTGTGTAATCGATGTTATTCCGCTGGAGATAGTCCCAGTCGGTCTCGGTGGTGGAGCTGCACGCCCCGAGATGGAAGATGGCGTCGAGCGGAGGGGAGTCCGATGCGAGAGTCGTTAAGAATCGGTCGTGATCGAGAAATCGGAAGCCGCTCAGCCCGACCCAATTGGGCACTTTGGCGGCCCGGAGCGGGTGATCGACGAGCAGCAGGTCGTGCCCCTCGTGGGCGAGACGCAGCGCGAGATTTGAGCCAATGAACCCCGCTGCACCGGTGATCGCAATCATGAACTGCCTCGAACGTCGTGAGTGCTGTTGTTCGGCCCGTCGATGAAATGGTACAGTAACCGCGAAGCGGATTCGCGGCCAGTTCACCCGGCCAACTGATCCAGGAACGCTTGCAACAGTGGCCCGTGGAAGCGGAGCCGGCTCCAGACGGCGCCGACGATTCGGGTCGGCTTCTCGCCGGCCAACGAACGGTAGACCAAACCGGGGTGGACGCCGACGGCCATCGCCGGCACCAACGAGACACCCTGCCCGAGTCGTACCAATTCCAACACCGTGCCGAGTTGATGCAGCCGGGCCGTGATGAGTGGCGCGAGGGCGTGCCGGGTGCAGAAGTTCATCGCCTGGCCGCTCAGGCAGTGCGCCTCGTGGAGCAGCACGAACGATTCGTCGGTCAAGTCTTTCAAGCGCACTTGCGGTTTCGTGGCCAAGCGGTGCCCCTCAGACACGGCCAACAACAATTCCTCGGTGAACAACGTTTGCGAATTCAGGTGATCCCCGCGCACGGGCAGAGCCAACACCGCGAGGTCGATTTCGCCCGCCGTCAATTTCGCCAAACAGTCGGCGGTGGTCTCCTCGCGGACTTCGAGCTTCACCTCGGGGTACTCGGCGGCGAACTGCAACAGCACCTTCGGCAGAAAATACGGGGCGATGGTCGGGATCGCCGCAACGGTGAGGCGGCCGGCGCTGGCATCGGCACTCACGCTCGCCTTGGCGTCGTCGAGCAACCCGAGCGCTTGTTCGGCCCGTTCCCGCAAGACCCGTCCGGCGGCCGTGAGTTCAGCACCCCGTGCCAAGCGGTCGAAGAGTGGCACGCCGAACTCTTGTTCGAGTTTGGCAATCTGTTGGCTCAACGTCGGCTGGGCCACATGGCACGCCTCGGCGGCACGCGTGAAATTCCCCAGGCGGGCCAAGGCGAGGAAATAGCGGAGTTGTTGGAGTTCCACGTGTTTGACCATCGACAATGAGCACTAGAATGTCCATAGATACAGACTATGGAATGTATCCGCAAGAAATATGCAAGGCTGCCATCCATTTCGGGTAAGACTAGAAGTGATGGCTTCCCGGTGGGAGGCTCCTTTCCCGAGTGGAGAATGATTGTGTTGAAACAAGTCCTCACCGCGTCGATCTTGGGTCTCACGACCTGGACGGCCGGGGCGCAAACGCCCGTGCCAGCTCCGCCTGTGCCGGTGGCCGACAAGGCTGCCAAGTGCCCAGTCTTAAACCCCGACGCCGCCGACGTGCAGAAGCCGATGAAGGCCGGGGTGGCACCGTACACCGAAAAAGACTGGTGGCCGAATCAGTTGAACTTGAAAGTGCTCAACAAGAATACGGCGAACAGCAACCCGATGGGCGACGACTTCGATTACGCCACGGAGTTCAAGAAAGTCGACTTGGAGACGTTGAAAAAAGACATCACCAAAGTTCTGACAACGTCCCAAGAGTGGTGGCCAGCCGACTACGGTCACTACGGGCCGCTGATGATTCGGATGGCGTGGCACAGCGCCGGAACGTATCGCGTTTCCGATGGTCGCGGTGGTGCGGCCTCGGGCATCCTTCGGTTGGCGCCCGTCGGGAGCTGGCCCGACAATGCGAACCTCGACAAGGCCCGGCGGTTGCTTTGGCCGATCAAGCAGAAGTACGGCAAGACCATCTCGTGGGCCGATCTGATGATCCTCACCGGGAACTGCGCCCTGGAGTCGATGGGATTCAAAACGCTCGGCTTCGCCGGTGGCCGCGTGGATGCGTTCGAACCCGATTCGGAAACGTATTGGGGGCCGGAAACCAAGTGGTTGGACGACAAGCGTCACACCGGTGATCGGAAGCTCGATCAGCCGCTCGGCGCCACCCAGATGGGTTTGATTTACGTCAACCCGGAAGGCCCCAACGGCAAGCCCGATCCGCTCGCCGCCGCCAAGGACATCCGCGAAACGTTCGGTCGCATGGCGATGGACGACGAAGAGACGGTGGCCCTCATCGCCGGCGGTCACACGCTCGGCAAAGCGCACGGCGCCACCAACCCGGATAAACACGTCGGCCCGGAACCCGAACGGGCCGGCCTGGAAGCACAAGGTCTCGGCTGGATCAACAGTTTCGGTAAGGGCAAAGGCGCCGATACGATCACCAGTGGCCTGGAGGGGGCCTGGACGAGCACGCCGGTGAAATGGTCGTCGAGCTATTTCGACAACCTGTTCAACTTTGAATGGCAGTTGATCAAAGGGCCGGGCGGTGCGGCGCAGTGGACCCCGAAGGATGAAGCGGCGAAGGGGATCGTTCCGGATGCGCATGATCCGAAGAAGTCCCACGCCCCCATGATGTTCACCACCGATATCGCGCTCATCAGAGATCCGGCTTACTTGAAGATCTCGAAGCGGTTCCAAGAGCACCCGAAAGAACTCGACGCGGCTTTCGCCAAGGCGTGGTACAAGCTGACGCACCGCGACATGGGGCCGATCTCGCGATTGCTCGGGCCATCGGTGGCCCCGCCGCAACTGTTCCAAGATCCCGTTCCGAAAGCCGATTACAAATTGATCGACAAGCAGGACATCGCAGCCCTCAAGACGAAGATTCTCGAATCGGGTTTGTCCACGTCCCAACTGGTTTCGACGGCGTGGGCGTCCGCGTCGACGTACCGCGGTACCGATAAGCGCGGCGGGGCCAACGGGGCGCGCATTCGCCTGGCACCGCAGAAAGATTGGAAAGCGAACCAACCGGACGAACTCGTCAAAGTGCTGCAAATCTTGGAGAAGATCCAAACCGACTTCAACGCGGCCAAGGTTGGCGGCAAGCAGGTGTCGCTGGCGGATCTGATCGTCCTCGGCGGTTGCGCCGGCGTCGAGCAAGCGGCGAAGAAAGCCGGCAGCGAAGTCGCGGTGCCGTTCGCACCGGGCCGCACCGACGCCACCCAAGAGCAGACCGATGCGAAGTCGTTCGCCGTGCTCGAGCCGACGAATGATGGGTTCCGCAACTTCTTCAGTCGGGATTTGACTCGTCCCGCCGAAGCGACGTTAGTCGAACGGGCCGATCTGCTCACACTGTCGGCCCCGGAAATGACCGTGCTCGTCGGCGGCCTGCGGGTTCTCAACGCCAACGCGGGGAGTACCCAACTCGGTGTCTTCACCAAGCGGCCGGAAACGCTGACGAACGATTTCTTCGTGAACCTGCTCGACATGAACACGCAGTGGAAGAAGTCGACGGTCTGCGAATACTTCTTCGACGGGCGCGACGCCAAGACGGGCAAGGTCAAGTGGACGGCCAGTTCGGTCGATCTGGTGTTCGGTTCGAACTCGCAACTCCGGGCCATCGCCGAAGTGTACGCCAGTGAGGACGCCCAGCCGAAGTTCGTAAACGATTTCGTGGCGGCCTGGAACAAGGTCATGAATCTGGATCGCTTCGACCTCGACCCCGCCATCCGGAGCGGAGCGCGAGCCGCAGCACCCCTGCAACATTAAAATTGGTGTCTTGACCGGGCCGGGGATTAACCAATCCCCGGCCCGGTTTTTTTGTTGCGCTATGTCAGAGAGGCGCGGAACCTCCAAGACTCGATTACGTTAAGAGAACTTGAAGGTTGAACTCCAACGGAGAAGTGTCTGGCAAATTTTTCTGGCGGCCGATTTTGGCCCTGAAATGGCCGTTCTATCAGCCCAGGTCGAAGGTCGCGCAGCGGCCGGAGGCCTGGGTACTGCGATCCGAGAAATGGAGACGCCCTGAAAGGGCGGTTCCAAGGACTGCTCCGAACCGTCCCTTCAGGACGGAGACCGTTTTCCGGTACGGGGCTCCCAGGCCTCCGCCGGCTCCGACCTGGGCTATTGGAACGGCCCTTTCAGGGCCGAAATCCTGCGGATCTGACCGCAAGAAAGATTTGCCGCACCCAACGGAGAACGTGGTGGTTGCTTTGAGAGACGGGCACCATATTTATAAGTAAAGATCCCCTGGCCCACCGTTTCGTGCCGAGAGTGACGATGACTTTGCAATCGCCCGTTCACCTGTTCGAAGATCTCGAGGTCGGCCATGCTTGGCAATCCCCCGGCCGCACGATCACCGAAACCGACGTCGTGACATTTGCCGGCTTCAGCGGCGACTACAACGCCATCCACACCGATCACGAATTCGCCAAGACCACCGCCTATCGCCGGCCCATCGCCCACGGCTTCGGCATCTTCAGCATTGCCAGTGGCCTGAGTCTCCATTCGCCCACCATGAAAACCGTGGCTCTGCTCAGCGTGACGGAATGGAAGTTCCTTTCACCCGTGTTCATTGGCGACACGATCCACGTGATCAGCCGCGTG
>JAYSYJ010000280.1:0-9653 GCA_043727675.1 Fimbriiglobus sp. | reverse complement strand
AGGCGTCCGCATCGAATACGCCATCGCCACGGACGATTAAAGAGAAGCTCGATCAGTACGTGATCGGGCAACAGCGGGCCAAGAAGGTGCTGTCCGTCGCGGTTCACAACCACTACAAGCGGTTGAGCCACGCCGAGGGCAACCGCGGCGATGTCGAAATCGAAAAGAGCAATATCTTGCTCGTCGGGCCGACCGGCAGCGGGAAAACGTTGCTCGCCCGAACCCTCGCCAAAGTGCTCGACGTGCCGTTCGCCATCGGCGACGCCACCACCCTCACCGAAGCCGGGTACGTCGGCGAAGACGTCGAAAATCTATTGCTGAAGTTACTACATGCCGCCGATTTCGACATCGAAGCGGCCCAACGCGGCATTATCTACATCGACGAAATCGATAAGATCGCCAAGTCGGGCAACAACGTCAGCATCACCCGCGATGTCTCGGGCGAAGGTGTCCAGCAATCGCTGTTGAAGATTTTGGAAGGCACCGTGTCGAATGTGCCGCCGCAGGGGGGCCGCAAGCATCCCGAGCAGCAGTACATTCAGCTCGACACGACCAATATCCTGTTCATCGTCGGTGGGACGTTCGTCGGTCTCGATGACGTCATTAAGAAGCGAATCGGTCGCAAGAGCATCGGCTTCGGATCGATCGCCGAAGATCGTCGGGAAAGCGCCCTCGGGGAATTGCTGGCCCAAGTGACGGCTGAAGATCTCGTCGAATTCGGGTTGATCCCCGAGTTCATCGGTCGCTTGCCGGTGGTCGCCCCGCTCGATCCGCTCGACGAAGAAGCACTCGTGCGGATTCTGACCGAACCGAAGAACGCACTCGTTCGCCAGTACCAAAAGCTCTTCGACATGGAAGGGGCCGAGTTGGTCTTCGAACCGGAAGCACTCCGCGAAATCGCCCGATTGGCCAAGAAACGGGAGACGGGTGCCCGGGGTTTGCGTTCCATCGTCGAAGAAATCATGCTCGACGTGATGTACGAACTGCCCGAGATGGATCGTAAAGGGCACCATACGGTCACAGCCGACGTGGTGCGGAAAAAGGTCCCGATGGTGATCCGGAAACTGGACAAGCTCAGCGCGTGAAGTCGAAGTGCAAATACCAAAACCCCAGCCGTCCGACGGCTGGGGTTTTGGTATTTGCGACGGTCATTCTGTCGGTAGCACTTCCCCGAAGAAGCGCAGCCAGTTGCCGTGGAGGATGCCGGCAATGTCGGGCGGACGATAGCCCCGCCGTTCGAGAATTCCCGGGATCTTTTGCAGGTCGGCGATGGTGTTCAAGTCGGCGGGGGTCTGCTCGAAACCGTAGCCGCCATCGAGATCGCTGCCGATGCCGACATGTTTCGCGTTCCCCGCGAGTTGGCAAATGTGATCGATGTTGTCGGCGGCGCGCTCCATCGTCACGAGCGGTTTCGTGACGGAACGCACCCAGCCCGGTTGCAGCATGATGGCGTCGAAGGCGATACCAATGACACCGTCGCGCTCGAGAACGAAGCGAATTTGCTCGTCGCTGAACTGGCGCTGCCAATCGCAGAATTTGCGGGCGTTCTGGTGACTGGCCAACACTCGGCCACCGAAGCTGTCGCGGACTTGGTCGAAGGAACGATCCGATAAGTGGGTCAAATCCAAGGCGATACCGAGCTTCTCGATATTTTTCAAAAGTGGCACGGCTTCGACCGTCAGGCCGACTTCGCTCCGGGTTCCCCCGCCATACCGATTGGCCCCGTAATGCGTGATGCCGATGGCCCTTAAGCCCTGAGCGTACCAATCGTGAATATTCTCGGGGTCGAGAACAGCATCGCCGCACTCCATGCTCAAAATGTACCCCAGGGGCGTTCCGGCAGGGTTGGCCTGGTATTGGGCCACGTGGGCCGCCAGTTCGCTCTTGGTGCGGATCATCCGCATCTGCTTGTCGCGTTCCATCGCCTTGTAGTAGGCGAGGTGTGCTTGGGCGATGGCATAGCAGGCGTGAGGAGTGCTGTAGCCGAAAGAATGATTGATAGCTTGTTCAATGCGGCCGAGGACGGTGGCGACACAGATGCCAATCTCAGCCTTGCGGAGTTCGGGCAGACTGACCGTGCCCGTTTGCCGACCGGCGTCGGTCATCCCGCAAACGGCTTCTTGCACGCGGATATCGTGGACATCCATCCGCAGATCGCGGTTCCAATCGACCGCGTTCAATCCGAGGTCGAGATGCGAGTCGAACAATAGCATGCGTGACAATCCTAAAGGGCGGCAATTCCAGCATACCGTACCGCATCGATTCCGGCGAGAGACCGCTACGGATTTCAATTCGCACAGAATCACTTCCATTTCGTATTGACAGCTCGTGAGTGTCAATTAGAATTATGGTATTGAGTCTGAGTCTCAACAAGAAGCCCGCTTGAATTCGGTTCGTCGGATCATCCACAACTACAAGCTTTAATTGGAGATCGGCTATGCGCCGCTTGCCTCGCTTCGCATTTACTCTCATCGAACTTTTGGTGGTGATCGCCATCATTGCTATTTTGATCGGCTTGCTATTACCGGCTGTTCAGAAGGTGCGCGAAGCGGCATCTCGGATGTCGTGCCAGAATAATTTGAAGCAAATTGGCCTTGGGCAACACAATTACCATGACGCCAACCAGTGCTTCCCTTCAAGCTACGTGAGCAGTGCACCGTACACCGACGGTGCCAGCGACATTAACACAGGTTGGGGCTGGGCCGCATTGTTGCTCCCGTACATCGAACAGGATAACCTTTACCGCCAACTGAACTTGACCCAGCCTGTTCAGAACTCTCCCGCGATCGCAACGATGCTGAAGGTCTACCTGTGCCCTTCCGATCTCACGCCGGCTGCTGCGTTCCCGGTGCCCGATGCCTTCGGAACCCCGATCATCTCGGCGGCGCCCTGCAGTTTTGCCGCCTGCGTCGGGGGGGATGAATCCGGCTCGACTGACTCCACGGGGTTGGGAATTTTCTACCGTAATAGCCGCATTCGTCTGACCGATGTCACGGACGGTACGAGTAACACGATCATGATCGGGGAACGGTCCTGGGGGAATGCGAACGGGATTTGGGCCGGCGTTGTGAACAACGGCGTCTGTTTGCGGGGCAAACAAAATCCCTGTCCCGGCTCGGGCGCTGGTTCTTACCCGGCGTCCGTCTTGGTTCAAGCGCATTCGCACCTGAACAACGCCACCACGGACACCGACGGCGGTCTTGACGACTTTTCCAGCCGGCATACGGGTGGATCCAATTTCGTGTTCGCCGACGGCTCCGTCCGATTCCTCCGTACCGTTTCCGGAGACAACCCGGATGGGAGTTTTACGCGGGATGGCCAAATCCTTCAGGCCCTGGGTACGCGGGCCAACGGTGAAACCGTCTCATCCGACTATTGATCGACACCAATGCGAGGCTCGACCGTGCGACATCTTTACATCTTATCGGTTGCGGGTTTGCTCGCTGGCGTCGTCGGGTGCGGCTCAGCGCCAACGGCGCTATCGGGAGGCAAGCCTGCGGGCCATTGGATCGAAACGCTGCGAACCAACCCCGATGCCAAGGAGAGAAAAGTAGCGGCGTTCAAACTCGGGAATGTCGGGCCATCGGATCCCACCGTGTTCACAGCTTTGAGCGAAGCCTTGAAAGATCGGGATGCCACCGTGCGGTGCGAAGTCATCCTCTCCCTGGTGAAATTCGGCCCGGCCGCACGGGAAATCGTCCCGAAGTTGACCGATCTCCGCGAGCACGATCGCGATTCCAAGGTTCGCAGTTGTGCGGCCAAGGCGGCGGTCAAGCTTCAAGCCAACGAGTGATACCCCAGTGGCGGGGACTCAGCATTCACGCCAGCGGGGAAGTTGGGTATTTGCCGGTCGAAGACTGCTAGAATGTCTCCGATGTTAGACAAGTCGCATCATCACTGGCCCCCGACGCACGCGACCGCACCGCTGGCTGTTCTTGTCAGCGGTGGTTTGGATAGTGCCGTGCTGCTCGGCGAAGCCTTGCTGGCCTACCCGGTGGTCTATCCCATCTCCATTCGCACCGGGGCCATCTGGGAATCGGTTGAGCACGATCATCTCTTAAAATTCCTCGAAGGGGTGCGAACTCCCGCGCTGAAGCCGCTGATCGAACTGGCGTTCCCCGTCGGTGATCTTTACGGGGAACACTGGAGTTTGACCGGTCGTGGGACGCCCGACGACCAATCCGCCGATGACTCCGTTTACCTCCCCGGTCGCAATGTGATTCTGCTGGCGAAAGCTCTGCTCTGGTGCCACCTCAACGGGGTCCATGAGCTGGCCACGGCACCGCTGGCGTCGAATCCGTTCCCGGATGCCACGCCAGCGTTTTACACGGGCATGGCCAACGCGGTGAATCGGAGTGTTCGTGGAAATGTTCGTGTTTTGCGACCGTATGCGGTACTAGAATTAAGCAAAGCCGATGTGCTGAAACGAGGTGCGCGGATGCCCTTGCAACACACGTTCTCGTGCATCCATCCGGTGCGCGGTCGCCACTGCGGGCACTGCAACAAATGTGCGGAGCGGCAACGTGGCTTCACGGAAGCGGGGATGGACGATCCGACCTCGTATTCGGTTCGCTCGGCGAAAGGTGTTCAATTAACTGCGTAATCCCGCCAATCCGTTCGCAGAGCGAGCGGAGTTCAAAAGAAGGCACCGATGTTCCGCGTGACCAAAGAAATTCTGTTTTGTTTCGGCCACCGCCTGATGAACTACGATGGCAAGTGCCGGCACCTGCACGGGCACAATGGCCGGGCGGTCATCACCGTCGCCGGACGTGATTTGGACGAGCTTGGGATGGTCGTCGATTTCTCGGCCATGCGCAAGCACATCGGCGATTGGATCGATCGAACGCTCGATCATAAAATGCTTCTGTTCCAAGGCGATCCACTGGTGTCGATGCTCCGGGCCGCCGGCGAGCCGGTGTTCAGCATGGAGGAGCACCCGACCACCGAGAACATCGCCAAACTCATCTACGATTGGGTCGAAGCCGAAGGCTACCCCGTGGTGGAAGTGACCATGTGGGAAACCCCGACAAGCTACGCGACGTATCAGGCGGCCAGCGTGGCCGCAGTGATCTGACCGTCTACTTCAACGCTTCCCGCAACTTCACGATCTCTTTCTCGGCCTTGGTCACAAGCGGGTCGAACTCGGCAATCTCTTTACCGTTTTTACCCTGTTCATGCTTGCGGAAGCCGAACAGGTACGTCTCATTTTGCGGCCGCCAACGGTGGAAAAAGAGTTCGTTCTTAGCGACAATCGCCGCACGCAACGGTTCGGCGTCGGTCGCACCCGCGTCGAACAGCGGCCCTGTGCGAGCGTACCCCGATGCGTTGAAGTGGACGCCGTTTTCGGTGTAAGTTGTCCCCTTTGCCAACTGACGAATCCCACTGAAGAGATCGACGAATCCCGCCTTCTGTGCCACGGCCAATTCCTGGATCGCCGCGACGTACTTAGCCAAGTTCTCGTTCTTCTCCTTGACATCCTTCAATGGCGATACTTCCTCAAACGGCGTCGGGCTGAGTAACACGAACCGAGCCTGGGTCGGGGCCAGATCCTTCAATAACTTTTCGTACTGGGCCGCGAACACTTTCAGCCCTTTTTCCCCGGCATACGACTCATTCTGTCCGTAACAGAGTACGATCACCGTCGGCTTGAGTTCTTTGGAAAGTTCCAACAGCTTGGCATAGCCCTTCGACGGGCCTTCGAAGCTACCTCGGGATTCGCCCCAAACGGTATCGCCGCTCCAGCCGAGATTGCGAAAGATCACGGCCTTATCTTTGTTGCGCAGCGTCAGAGCGAGTTCCCAGTAACCGGACGCTTGTTCGCGCTCGATCAGGGTACTCCCGATCAGAACCACGCGATCCCCGTCGGCAAAATCGAAGGGGTTGGGCCCGGCAGCGGGGATTTGCATCGCGAGGGCGAGAACGATAGACGCGAATATCACGAGCATCTCCGAGAGCGGGGCGGTACTTCTATTGACGGAGATTTACGAGCGCAGGGCAAGGGGAAAATGGAGCATTGGCCCGGAACCGCGCGGATTCTGGCAACACGGGTTGACGCTGGGGCACGGAACCCTTAAAAAACGGGTGTCCTAGAAGTTAGTGCCGGAACAAGGCCCTGTCGTCTAGTGGCCTAGGACACAGCCCTTTCAAGGCTGGGACCGGGGTTCGAAACCCCGCAGGGTCAGTGCGAACGAAGCCGACACAATCCTATTGCAAAATAGGATTGTGTCGGCTTCTTTTGTTTTGCCTTTCGCCGGCTAATTCACTTTCAATGGCTTCTGCAAAAAATCCTCGAATTCTTTCACGTTGTTGATCAGAGCTTCGGGATAAACGGCCAGCACGCGGGTGCCGTTTGGGGTCGGTTCGAAGATCACGTAGAGCGGGAGTTGCTCCGTGCCAAACGCCGTACTTTGGAATTTCAGATTCCCCTGCGTCGCTTCCGCTTTCCGTTCGGCCAAGCTCGGCGGGGTGGCAAAGAATCCCGCCGGCACGTCGTCGGTGTACATCTGCACCAAAACATATTTCTCCAAAAGTTTCCGCACCTTGGGGAAGGCGTCGCGTTCGTTGGCTTTGCAGTTGGAACAGGTCACGCCGGTGAAATCGACGAACACCAACTTTTGTTCGGTACGGGCTTTATCGATGGCGTCGGGCAGGTCGGCACTCCAGGGCAGTTCGCCGCTTCCGTTGGTCGGTTCGGGCAGTAGGAATGCATCGACCCAGGCGAAGACGACGCCACCGGGGCGCTGGCCTTGGCCGTCGCTCGACTTGAACAACCCCGGTGTGAGATATAGCCCGAAACCGAGGAAGAGCATGGCGAAGACGAGCCGGGGGACGCCGAGGGTCGACTTCTCTTCGTCGTGTGGTAAGCGGTAAACGCCGAGCAGGTACAACCCTGCTGCGAGGGCGACGATCACCCAACCGGTGAGTACTAAATCGTAGGTGAAGTACGCCGGTTGGTCGCTCCAGCGGAGTTCGGCGGTGCGGAAGAATTTGAGTGCCGCGGCGACTTCGAGGAAGCCCATCACGGCTTTGATCGTATCCATCCAACCACCCGATTTCGGCAGCTTTTTGAGGAGACTCGGGAACAGAGCGAGCACGAAGAAGGGCAGGGCGAAGGCCCCGGCGAACGTCACCCCGGCCAAAAGCAACTCGACTTGGTTGTACTGCCCCGATGAGGCCATGCCGGCGAAGCCACCGAGGAACGGGGCGACGCAGGTGAAGCTGACGATGCTGAACGCGATGGCCCCGAAGACGGTGCCGAACATCCCACCTTGTTTGCGTTTCGTCTCGGCGGCCCGTAGCAAGAAGTTCGGCAGGGTGAGGTTATACATCCCCAGCAAACTGAGGGCGAACACGATGAACAATCCACCGAGGAAGACGTTCATCCACGGGTCGACCGACAATGCTCGGAAGACGCTGAGCAAGAAGACCGCCGATAGCCCGAGTACCACCACGATGGTGCCGCAGTAGATTCCCGCGAGCTTCAACGCCCCGCCCGTGCTCTGGTTGCCCTGCTTCAAAAACAGGCTGACGGTGATCGGGATCATCGGGAAGACGCACGGTGTCGCCAGCGATACGAAGCCCCAGAACGCCGCCGTTAAGAGCAGAGTGAGGATGCCCCCTTCGCGTTTCACCTCCTGCTTTTCCATCGACGCCAGCAACTTGTCGAGCTTCGCTTTGTACTCCACGAATGGCAGGTGCTTCTTTTTGACAAGGCCGGACGCCATGATGGGTTCCACCTTGTTGGGCGGTGCGGCTTTGCCTTGCAACAGCGCCGTGAGTTCGGCTTGGTACTCGGGGGGAATCACTTCGGGAGTTCCGGGGAGCACCTCGATATTGAGTGCGGGGAAATTGTCTTCGCGGGCGTTCAAACAACTCGTGTCGCAGATTTGAATCGCAATGCCGTCGAAGGAGACCGGGTGCGGGCCGGGGGTCGCCTTCGGGGAGACGATGGCCTTCAATTCCCACGTCACCGGGTTCTTGTAAACGCGATCCAGCAACGGGGCCCGGTCGGTCGACGGTTTCTCTTTCCAACCGTCCGGGTCGGTCACGGGGCCGACGACGTACAGCGTGCGCACTTGGGGTTCGGCGGTCGCCTCGGGTTTCAGATTGTTGCGTCCGGTCTGTCCGACCGGGGCGTTCATCGGGTAGGTGTACCAGCCATGGCTCGGCGTCACCGTGAGTTTCAACGTCACCAGTTGCCCCGGCTTCGCCTTCGCGGGCACCACTTCCGCAGTAATTTCCCCGACATCCGAGAACGATCTGGCTTTGAAGCCGCTACCGGGCAGCTCGAACTGCGCTCGGGCGAATGCCGGGAAGGCGAACGCGCATAGGAGAAGAATCGTTCGCATGAAAAGTCGCTCGGAGAATGACCAAGCCCACGGTCGCCGCGACCGTGGGCTTGGGAAGTTTTACCGGTCGGCGGTCATTTGTCTTTCATCGCCTTCTCGACTTCGGCGGCGTACTTCGCATCCACGGCCACGGCGGGGCCGTCGAGAATCTTAAATGTCGCTTCGGGGGCCAACGACTTCGGCGGGAAGCAGGAATCTTTATCGCAGACGCTGAGGACAAACTTCGGGATCGCCACGGTATTCGCCCCGGCGGTCGCTTTCGGCGACACCACGGCCTTACGTTCGTAGACGACTTTGCCGTGGTAATAATTCAACGCCTTGATCCCCAACAACGGCTCGGCCTTCGATTCCGGCATCGGCGGATCGATGGCATCGCCGACGAAGATCAGTGACCCGGCGTCCGGGAAGACCATCTTGTTCACCATCCCGGCGGCGAGTTGATCGGGTTGCACCAACGGGTAGGTGTGGTAGCCCGTGGCCAAGGTGACCGTCAATTTGAACGTCACCAGTTGCCCCGGCTTGGCCTCGGCCGGTTCGAGGATCGCCTCGACCTTTTCGACTCCTTTGGGTAACCCAATGGGCTTCTCGCCGGCGATAGCGGCGGGTGCGAACACGAACACGAACAACGTGATGCAAATGCGGGCCAGCATGGGGGTACTCCGGGTAAAAACCAGCCTGACTGACCACTACTTCTTGGGTTGCCAATCTTTCTGGGGCGGTGGCGGTTCCACCCCCGTCATGGCCAGCGTTGCAACTTTGAGCGTCTTTAAATCGACCACCCTAATGCGATGGGCATTCGTGTCGGCAACGTACAGTTTCCCGGCCGCGATACTCATCCCGGCCGGTTCGTTGAACAGTGGTTCTTTATTCCCCAGCTCGCCGACCACGGCGAGCGTTTTGCATTCGAGCGTTTTGGGGTCGAGCAGCTTCAGTTTGTTGTTGTAAGTATCGGCAATGATAATTTTACCCTCATGGGCCATGACGCCCAATGCGTGCTGGATGCGTACCTCTTTGCCGGTGCCGTCTTTATCGCCGAACTCGAACAATCCTTCGCCGATCAATGTTTCCACACGGCCATTGCCGTCGAGGGAGAGTTTGCGGATGGCGCTCACTTCCGAATCGGCGACATAGAGGGATTTAGCGTCGGTGGTCAACCCCGATGGCTGGGCGAAGCTGCTGGCATACAGTGGGCCATCTTTCACGTTCTCGCGACCGTCACCGGCATACACTTGAATCTTGTCGGCCTTTAAGTCGTATGCCCAAATCTGGTGGTGGCCGGCCATCGCGATGAACAAAGTTCGATCG
>JAYSYJ010000279.1:0-9707 GCA_043727675.1 Fimbriiglobus sp. | reverse complement strand
ACTCTTCCGCGAGCCACCAGCCCCGGAGAAAACGCCGTGAGCCGCACCCGGTATCTTGCGTTGGGCATCGCAATTCTAATTGCGGGCGGCGTCGCAATCGCGTTGCGGGTTCCCCGCGCAGAACCGTTACCGACACCCGAAGCGAGTGGCCCCGACTACTTCGAAGACGTCACGGCAACAACGGGTATCGCGTTCGCGTACCGCAACGGCGAGGAAGCGAACCTGACGACAATTCTCGAATCGCTTGGCGGCGGCGTGGCGGCGTTCGACTACGATGGCGACGGCAAAATCGATCTGTTTTTTCCTGGCGGCGGGTCGCTAGATAGCAAAGCGATTCGGGGTAAGCCGAGCAAGCTGTTTCGCAACCTCGGCGACTGGAAATTCCAAGATGTTTCGGTCGAAACGGGCATCGCGGGCGGCCCGTCGTTCTACACGCACGGCGTCGCCGTTGCCGACATCGACCGCGATGGCTTCCCCGATCTGCTCGTCACCGGTTGGAACCGCGTGTGCCTGTTCCACAACGAAGCGAACCCCGCCGGCGGGCGGAGCTTCGTCGATGTGACTGCGAAAGCCGGTCTGAACGACACGCGCTGGGCCACGAGTGCCGCCTTCGGCGACCTCGACGGCGATGGCTACCCCGACCTGTATATTTGCTACTACGTTAACTGGTCGTTCGAGAACGACCCGAAATGTACAGATTCACAAAATTCACCCGATGTGTGCCCGCCACAAAAATTCCAACCCTTGCAACATCGGCTCTATCGCAACAACGGCGATGGCACCTTCCAAGATCGAACGATCATTTCCAAACTGCGTCCGGATGGCAAAGGCCTCGGCGTGGTGATCGTCGACGTGGATGCGGATGGCAAGCCGGACATCTATGTTGCGAATGATGGTGGCGATAATTTTCTGTATCTCAATCGTGGAGGCTTCACGTTCGAGGAAGTGGGGAAAATCGCGGGTGTTGCAACCGACGATAACGGCCTGTATAACGGCAGTATGGGCGTCGATGCCGCCGATTACGATGGTACCGGCCGACCGTCACTCTGGGTGACGAACTTCCAGGGCGAGGTTCACGCGCTGTATCGCAACATCAACGGCGACCGTTTTCAGCACCTATCGCAAGCCGCCGGAATCGGGCGAATCGGCCGACCATTCGTCGGCTTCGGCACGAGCTTCACGGACTTCGACCACGACGGCTGGGAAGACATTTTCATCGCGAATGGCCACGTGCTATTACGCCCCGCCGGATCGACGTATCGCCAACGCCCCATTTTGCTGCGCAACGAGGAACACGAAGGCCGCCGACAGTTCCGCGAACTAGCCGGCAAGGGCGGAAGTTACTTTCGCAGCGAACACGTCGGTCGCGGATTAGCCGTGGCCGACCTCGACAACGACGGCTGGCCGGACGCGATTATCAGCCATCAGAACGACCCGATTACGGTGCTGCGGAACATCGTGCCACGCGGCCATCACTGGCTGAAACTGGCACTCCACGGCAAGAACCACCGCGACATCGTCGGCACGAAGGTAACACTCGAAGTGAACGGGCGGAAACTCACGCGATTCGTCAAAGGCGGCGGCAGTTACCTCTCCGCAAACGACCCCCGCATCGACTTCGGACTCGGCACATCCGACCGCATCGGCCGCCTCAGCATCCGATGGTCGCACGGCACAGTCCAACATTTCGATGGTATGAACATCGATCGCGCATACACATTACGCGAAGGCGAAGAATTACTTCACCACTGACATAATCACCCAGACTTTCGAGCCGAGCGGGGGGATTTTCTTGTCGTTGGCTTCGAAAGTGAGTGAGCCATCGTCTTTGCCGATCTCGACGGGAATGTCGAGCATCGAATCGGGGAAGTTCGAGATGCCGATGACTTCGCCGTTGTTTGCACAGTAGTATTTCGGCGCTTTCGGATCGTCGTCGATGTTGTCCGCGAATCGGCTGCCGGCGAACACCCACGTGTAGCTCATCGTCTTCTTGGTTTTGAGGTCGTTGACCCAATCTTGTGCCGCGTGCGTGTGGAGTTTGCCGTCTTTTTTGTAATGAATCTGCACGTCGATCTTCGTGCCGCTCGCCGGTTTATAGTCTGGCTCCAGCGTATCGGGCTTCACCCACTGCACTGGCTTGCCCGGCTTTGCGCCAGCGGCAATCAGCGTCGCGTGGAGAAATTGTGCATCCATATCGACCCGCAAAATCGACTCGTGTTCCTTCGTCCGCTTCTTGCAAACGAATACCTCTAGCGGCCCTTCGCGCATACACACTTCCGCAACGAACAACACGCGATGCGTGCCATCGGGCTTCTTTTCCAGGTATAACGTCTTTTCCTTCGTGAGTGCCTTCATCTCCGATTTCGGGTCGGCCTTCGGCAACTCCGGTAGGGCTTCGGCATCTTTCGGCAAGTTATTGTCGTCCAGGCGCGGGCGGTTGCCGAACTGTGCGGACGCGAGAAATGGCAGTCCGAATAATGTGGCGAGCAGGAACAACCGTGACAGTGCCAGCATGGCGGTACTCCGAAGTCGCGAAAGGAAACTTCAGTGAATCGTATCCGATAACGGGCTATTATGGCAAAGAGAATCTGACGCACTTCGCGCGTCAGACGACGACGAAAGCGTGAGGTTCGCATGAATTCGCAGGTATCGTGCCCGTATTGCAACGCGGTCGTGGCGGCGACGGAAGTCAAAACGACCTGCCCGCGTTGCGGGGAGGCGTTCGAATCCGCGAACGCCGAGGTCGTCGAAGGCATCGCGAATTCGCGTACGGCAGCGGCACGGCCCGCGGGTATCCTGCAATCGCGTGCGGCGATCCTCGTTTCGATTCTCGTCGCCGTCGCGATTCTCGGCATCGGTTACGTCGTGTTGCGGCAGTGGGCTGATGCGCCAATGCCGACGATTGCGACGGTCGAAGCGCGACCGGCCAGTACCGCGCCGCCGCTCGCGCTCGTCGGCTTGAAGTACCTTCCCGCAACGGTGAATATCGCGTTCGCGGTACAACCCGGCCCGCTCGTTGCCTACGCTGAACGCACCGGCACGCCGCCGAAAGAGTGGCTCGCAAAGTCCGGCATTCCCGCACCGGTCCTCGCACTTTTGGACAAACTCGGCATCCCTTTAGAACAGATCGATCACCTCGTTGGTGGTGTCTCGATCGGCGCGCAATCGGGCGAAGTGGTGCCTGGGCTGACAATCGTGTTGCGGTTGCGAAAACCGATTGCGGATGAAGATCGTTTCTTGAAGCAACTCGGTGCGGACAAGCCGAGGCCGAAAGCGGGGCGCACAACCTACGCGGTGAATGTCGGCGCGCCATTGCTGATGACGAAACTCGACCCGCTCAGTTATCTGTTCGGTTTGAAAGACGAAGATTTGTCGGCCGCCGACAAGCTATTTGCAGAAGGTGGCGGGCAGTTGCCGAAGGAGTTGCGCGAAGCGATCGCGAACCGTCTCAGCCCCGCATCGTTCGTCTGGCTCGCGACCGACTCCGACCGTTGGGGCGATAAACCAATCGCGAAACTACCCGGCACGCTCGACCCGAAAAAATGGAAAGACCTTGCCACGAAGCTCAATCGCGGTCGCGCCGTGGTGGCGGGGCTATCGCTGGAACCGGAACCGATGCTACGATTGGCCGTACGCCTGGCCGACATCAAGGACGCGGAGAACCTGCGTGCCCCGTTCCAAGACGCCTTCCCTGCTGCAGGCACCACCGTAGAAACCACCAGCGACTGGACGACACTCGCCACGCCATTCGACCCAAAAACCACCCCCGATTCGTGGAAGCGCCTGATGCCCGAGTTGCCATTCGCGAAGTGAGTGTCAGCTTCTCGTTTAGCCGCGCCGCGTAGTCTTCGTAGCGAAGCGCGATGTATCAGAACACAACGCGATTTTCTGGTGCGTTCGCGTCCCATGCTTCTATAGCGGGATTAGTGGGCTGACGCCCCACCGCTCACCAAGAATTGGCAATTCAGAAATCGATGCTGTTTTGAATCATTTCGAGGACTGCCAACGCCACCGGTACTCGCCGAAGGAGATGAACAGCACCGATCTCAAGGGCGGGTTACCGCTCGCCACCGGAAGAAGTTCCTGGGGGCGGCGTCAAGTCGATTCGGTTCGCAGCGATCCCACGTGTCGATACGTGTTCATAAGAATGCCCGAGGACATGGCTTTCGTGCTGACAAGAGCGAGTTCGCGCGGGTCGGCACTGTCCGAAAAGAAGCGTTTGCCCCGGCCCAGCAAGACCGGGTAGACGAGCAGCACAACCTCGTCGATCAGTCCCTGATCGAGCAGCACGGACGTCAGGGTCGAACTTCCCCAGACGATCAGGTCGGGGCCGTCCTTTGACTTGATTTCGCGAACACCCTCCACGATGTCCGCCCCGAGGTTCCCGATCGGACCCCATTCGAGGCTGTCCGGCCTGTGGGTCGCGACGTATTTCGTCGCGGCGTTCAGTCCGTCCGCTATGGGACTGCTCCCGGCCTTCGGCCAAAAGCCGGCAAAAATATCGTAGGTGCGGCGGCCGAGCAGCAGATCGAAGCTCTTGCCCTGTGCCTCGGCGACAGCCGCTGCCCCGGCCGGAGTTCGATAGGGTGCCGTCCATTCACCATTCGCGTAGGCATCGCCATATTCGCCCGGTCCACCGGGCGAGATCACTCCGTCCAGCGAGATATGTGCGAGAACCCTGATCATTTTCATTTCGAGTCTCCTTCTGCTCGATGTTTTGCCTGCCAAATTCGTGATGCGCGTGAATGCCGCCGAACGACCCCGCTCAGCAGCGGCGGAGAACCGGTGAGTTGTGAAGTCCTAGAAACGAATCGTGCCCCGCCGTCTGGTTCGGCGTGTTGGGCCTCAACCCCGCATCGGAGGCGTAGGGAGATCGCAGCCAGCCAGCCAAAGGCGATAATTCCGACCGAGAAGAAAAGCAAACTCGTCGCCTTCGGGATCGCCATCCCCGCGAACATGATCGGAAGAATCGCCGCGCCAGTTACTGTGCTGTATAGCCACCACCCAGAGCGTCCGCCCTGACGAAATCGCCGAGCCAAGACAAAGCATGCTACCGTCAGCGAGCCGAACGCGAGGAAAAAACCTGCCCCATGAAGCACTGCGTTCCTGCTCAACGTATCCGGCACTCCCTCCGGCGTGCCCGGCGGAAAGCCGAGTACCGGGTCGGCGGGGAACAACGCTGCCGTTATCATGCCCAGCCCATAGATGCTGATCAGCAACGGCCCCCAAACTCCCCCACGTCCGCTCCTTAACCGTATTCGCAGCCCGACCGCACATCCAATGGCCAGTAATCCGGTGAGGACGAAGTTCGCAGTCTGAAGCCAGCCGCCGTCGCCCACGGCCAGCAGACTGAGCGGATGTCGAGTGATGTCGAACCCGATCCGCGTAAACAGTTGAATCAAGACGACCGCGTAGAAGAGCGGGCCAAGGACGATGCCGCAGATCAACAGACTACGCATCCAGCGTCGAGACTCGTCCGATCTATTCACCATTATTCGACCCATCCCATTGACGGGAACGCACCGCAGATGGCCGGAGCCGGATCGACGATCAGAACGGCGGACCAGAACTGCTAATCTGATGCTTCTGGGCATCGCCGCCGAGAATAGTGCCCTTGGCCAATGGCGACTTGATCACCGCGCGCCAAGACTCCAACTCCTCCTCGGATCGCCAGAGTTCAAACATATTGACCCGTCCGGAGTCGAGTGGGTCTGCCGATATCGCCAGGTCCAAGCAACCCGGCGTACCGCGAGCACGGCGGACAATGTCTTCGTGCATTCTCACCACTTCGTCGCGAGTCTCGGGCGCGACAGAAAACCATCCCGCAATAATCAGCATACGCACCTCGGAAATCTCAGACCCAGCGGAAGAGTCGCCTCTTTCCGCCGAACGCACACGCTCAGGGGCCGGCGGCTGAATGATTGACAACCTGAATCCGAATGACCCCGCCGGGCTCCTGCAGCGACTGGTTTATTTCGGCAAGTCGTGGAACCGCACTCTGGTCCGAGCAGTATACCAGAAAACCGGTTACGGCGAATCGATCGTTCTTCGTCGCTCGTGCCCTCCGCTTTCGGGAGGGCAGATGGAGGGCAATCGTGAGGTTGCGTTAGAGTTACGTCTGTGGGCGCGGACGCACCCCTCGGCGAGACTTCAGACATCCTCACGGAGTCCGTCATGGCCTGGCTCGAACGACACCCGACCTCCGGTCACTTCCGCCTCTGCTTCCGCTGGGACGGAAAGCGGAAGCGCCGGTCCCTCTCGACCGGCGACGCCAAAGCCGCCGAGGCCATCCGCCTCCGGTTCGAGGAGACCGTCGCCCTGCTCGAACGCGGCCAGTTGGAGTTGCCGCCCACCGCCGACGTCATGACGTTCCTCCTCTCCGACGGCAAGCTGGCGACTTCCCCGAAAGCGGCTGTTGTCGAAGTCAAAACGCTCCGGGTGGTCGGCGACCGGTATCTGGCCGCTCGGCAACGGCTCGGTCGAAGCCAACTCGCTCGAAACCCTCCGCATGCACCTAAACCACTTCCGCCGCAAGTTCGGCGACGACTTCGCGCTCCAGGAACTCACCGCGAGCCAATTGCAGGATTATCTCAACACGCGGGTTCGCCGGAAGGGCAAGTCGTCGATGCCGCTGAGTGCAGTGACGCTGCGGAAAGAACTCGCGTCGCTCCGGGCCTGCTTCAACTGGGCCGAGCAGACGGGCCTCCTCACCGGCCGGTTCCCGAACCGCGGCCTCCGCTTCCCGAAAGGGGCAGACAAGCGGCCGTTCATGACTTGTGAAGACATCGAGCGGCGCGTCGGCCGGGGCGGGTTGGCCGCACACGAGACGAAGCGGCTCTGGGACTCTCTGTTCCTCGACCTCGAACAAATCGACGAGTTCCTCGGGTTCGTGAAGTCCCACGCTTCGCGGCCGTGGGTCTACCCGATGTGCGTGGCCACCGCCCACACCGGGGCACGGCGGAGCGAACTGGCCCGGCCGGCAGTACGGGGTACCCGGAAGGTGGACTACAGAGAGTGTGAGGGAATGTGCTTGGCGAATTTGTCGGATTACTGGCGACTGCTCGGCGATCTACACAAGTCGATTGACTGTTCGAATCAAGCCCTCGTCATCGCGCGCGAGAAGAATGAGCCGAAACGTGAAATCGTACCACTCATCAACTTGGGTTGCAGTTATTTCAAACTCGGCCAAATCGATCAAGCTCTTCAGTACCTTGAAGACGCCCTGAAGAAAGCAGGTGATGAAGGCGATCAGTGTAAACAGAGCAAGGCACTCCTTAACCTCGGGGCGTGTTGGGTTCAACTGAACGATCTAACTAAAGCGTACGAGCATCTTATGCGATGTTTTGAGATTTCGATAAAGATGGAAGACGAGAATGCTATAGCAATGACCGAGATTAGCTTGGGTGATTTGTACCTGCGATCCAATGACTTGAATCGCGCTGTGGATTTTTTGGAAGCAGGCATAGAAATGGCTCAGCTATTCTCCAACCTTCGCACCGAGAAATTTGCTCAGAATAAATTAGGGATAGTGAGAGAGCGACTGGGCCAACCGCGCGAGGCGATCAAGCACTACGAACGAGAATTGGACATAACTAAGATCATCGGCGACCACTGCGGGGAAGGGAACGTGCTGCGCAACCTGGGGAATGCGTAGGTCGAACCGCGGTCGAGGCCGTAGCCGCCGTCCTCGTTCGAAAAGACGGCGCAGCCGTCCTCCTTACGGTGACCGGGGCAAGTCTTCATCGTGATGTCCTCGGGAAGGAGTCGGGAATCGCCTCGACACAGGGCTGCGGCACCCAAGTCGAAAGGGTCGAGCGAGAGGGCGGTGGTGCAGAGACCAACCTCTCGCGTCTTCCGGTGCGGCCCGACCGTGCGCGGTCCGCCGCAGTCCAACATCGATCATCAGGCGGCCAGGGCCAGCAGGCTCCCGGCCTGAACGTCCAACGCCGCCCGGTCGCCGGCGTATTCCACCCGACCGGCCAGTCGCGTCAGCGCGTCCACCAGGGCGTAGATCGTGAACCGACCGCCGGCCACCATCTCGACCGCCTGTTTCGCCAGCCCGCGGCTCAGCCCGTGCTTAGCCAGCGCCTTCATCGCCTCCTCGGCGTCGCTGCCGAGCGTCCTCCCGCATCGCCTTCTTCATCACCGCCGCGAACCCGTCCCGAGGGCTTCGACGTGCCGGCGGATGTCGTCCAGGGCCGTGCCCACGCGGGCCGTGTGCTTGCGGGCGAAGTCGATCACTTCCACCGCGTCCCAGACGATGTGGTTCGCGCACACCTTCTGGAACCAGAATGTCTGGATGCCGATCGACCGCTTGCCGACCTCCGAGTTCCAGACGAAGAAGCCGGGGGCGAACGCCTCGCCATCGATCTCCGCCCAGCCACTCGGATCGATCAGGAAGCAGAACAGGTCTTGCTCTCCGCAGTAGAGACCCGTCGCACCGTTTAACCCGGCCTGGGGCGGCGTGAAGTCGGTCGCGTACTCCTTCAGCATCCCGACCAGGTCGGCGTTGTGCAACCGCGTATACGCGGTCCCGTGGACCGAGCGGATGCTCTCGCCGCAGGTGAGCAATTGGAGCGGCTTGTTACCGCCGGGCAGCGTCTCCCGAAAGGCTCGGGAGGCCGTATCGGGGGTGAGACGGTTGACCGTCTCCTTGCTGACGCGGGCCAGCCCGCACAGTTGGCCGAAGCTCCAGTCGTTCAGCGCGAACGGCCCGTCGGTACCGGCCCGCAGGCGGCCCCGGAAATACCGAGCAACGCGGCCGTTTCGGCGGGCGTGAAGCCATCGCGGGGCGGTAGTGACACGATGGCCGTGTCGCGCCGAAGTGCGTTCAGCCATTCGGCGGCCTTCCCCGCGTCGGCATCGCGTGCGAAAGCGAACCCGCAACCGGCGAGGAATGCGGCGATTCGTCCCGTCGATAGTCGAACGTGGGCGTCAGTGCCCCCCTTCGCTTCCATCGCGGCGATGTAATCCTTCAGATGTTCGAACAACGGGCGGCCCGCGTGTTCTTCCGCCGGATCGGAGAACCCACTCCGAACCCGCGATGCCTTGCGTTCCATTTCTGCGGCGAGTTGTTCCGTAGAACGAACCGTTTGCCTTCCATCGCCAGGGTCGTGATTTTCTTGCCAAGTTCTGCGCGGTCGTTCGTGTAGGTCATCGTCGAGAACCGACGGCCCGTAATGATGAGTCCAATCGCGTCGGCAAGCAAGCCTTTGCCGATGCGGTGGCGGTGGCGGTGGTGGCGGAGTCCAATCGCGTCGGCAAGCAAGCCTTTGCCGATGGCACGCACGTTCCCGTCGATCAGAAACAATGGCGAGGGGCCATCGAAAGCGAACCGCGCCAGTGGAGTGAGCAACCCGGCCAACCACGCCGAACGGTGCGCGGGCGTCTCGAACGGGAAGTCGCTCAATACATCGAACAACACTTTGAGTGCGACCTTCACATCGTCGCGATTCGGCTTGTCGGGAATCGTGAGTTTCAAACCCGTCGGAAGACTGGCGAACAACTTCGATGCGGCATGATAACCCGACGTCTTGAGAATCGAGCCATCGGACAGCAACACGGGATGGGTCACCACGGCATCGAGCCGACGAATGCCACGCCAATCATGACGGTCACAAACGCCACGAACGAGCCACTCCGGCGGATGCGCCGGAACGTACGTCGTCGCTTCGTCGTCACGGCCCTTCACACGCTTCAGTTGCGCG
>JAYSYJ010000278.1:0-9737 GCA_043727675.1 Fimbriiglobus sp. | reverse complement strand
TCAAGCTGCTCATCGGCCACTCCGAAGTCGAGCTGCGTGGGATCGCCAATTGCCTCAATATGAAGCACCCCAACTTGGTGCATGTCTACGATTTGCGCGAAGACAGCGAAGGCCAAAAGTGGCTGGTCATGGAATACGTTCTCGGCGAATCGATGTCGGCCGTTCTCAACCGCCATCCGACTGGCCTGCCGTTGAGTTTGACCAAAGAATGGTTCGCGGCACTCGCCCGGGCGGTGGGCCACCTTCATGATCGCGGCGTCGTCCACCGCGACATCAAACCGGCCAATATTTTTGTCGAAGCCGGGACGCTCAAAGTCGGCGACTACGGTCTGTGCAAAACCATCAGCACCAGCCAACGCCAGACCCGTACGGTCGGCACCGTGCATTACATGGCCCCGGAAGTGAGTACCGGAAATTACAGCCAAAAGATCGACCAATATGCTTGCGGCGTGGTTCTGCACGAAATGTTAACTGGCAAGATCCCCTTCGACGGGGAATCCGACGGGGAAATCTTGATGAAGCACCTCACCGCGACCCCAGACCTCACCGGCGTCCCGGCGGAATTCCGGCCGATCCTCGCCAAGGCACTCGATAAGAATCCGAATAAACGGTACGGCAGCATGGCCGAGATGGCCGAGATGGCCAAGGCCGTGGAGCCTATTCGACTGCTTCAGGCCGTGCCCGTCGGGGTGCGCTTGAGCACGGTGACCGTGGGGATGACGCCACCGGGACTGCTGCTGACGCCCGACATCGAACCGGCCAAAGCCCCGCCGATTCCAGCACCCGCGCCGCCCCGACTGGCGGACAAAACTCCGCTGCCGTTGGCACGGCCGGTTCAACCACCGACGTTCCGAGATCGGTTCACTGGGTTGATCGGGGCGCTGCTCGCCGCTCCGCTCGTGGTGGCTCTGGGGCTGGTTCCTTACGGGCTGTTGTCGAACCCGTCCGATTGGACTGGGTTGATGAAACTCTTCCTTGTGGGCACGACGCTCGCTTGGGCCATCTTGCTCGGTTCTGGTCGGGCGACCTTCCGGAGTTCGGACGGTTGGTCGCGTCGGATTCGACTCGGCGCGTTAGGGTTGCTGGTCGGGGCCTTCGCCTTCTGGCTCGACGGCTGGACCATGCCGCGTGCCGCCGGGGTGCAACCCATCACGAGTGCCGACGCTTACTTGTTCGGCACCGTGACCATGCCAGCCGACTCGTTTTCGACTGGAATTCGATACTTGCTCTACTTCGGTGGCGTGCTCGCTGCCGGACGGTGGTGGCGGGCTGCGGCTCGGGATCGCAAAGAGCGATTCAGCCTCTTTCCGTTGCTTGCCGCGGGCTTTTGGTCCGCAGCGCTCCTGTTCCTGTGGCCTTGGGAAGCAGGTTCTCCCGCTGCGGGTATCGTGCCAATCGTGATTGCGATTTGCGCGGTGCAAGCCGTCGGCTCCTGGACGCCGACTGCGAAAGTACTGCCCGCTAAAAGATTGCGCCTCGGCCGAGTTTGACCGAACACAACCCCTGAGGGGAGCGAGATATGGGCCGCCACGAACGACAAGAACGCCGCGAACGGGACTATTCCCGCGATCAGCGACCGCTCCGCAAAAAGCCAAGCTGGGGCTACCACTTCCGAGTGGTTGCGATCCTCGGCGTCGTGATCGCCGTAACCCTGCTGGTGTCGCGCGTCGATTACAAACCGGATCGCGTGATCACGGCCCCCGGGCAGGTGAAGCTCGCCCGGATGAACCCACGCACCCTCTTGGAAACGTCTGAATTGAACGGCATCGACGGTGGTGCGAAGACGGGCCAGTCGGCGTTGGTTCTCGCCGAGAAGACGAAGCCGAAATCGAGCGAGGTTCCCACCGGTACCAAGACCTTCATCGTCGCGCCGATCTCGAACAGCAATCCGGCCGTGACCATCACCAAACTCGATCCACAACACCCGCACGCGGCGATCCGCATCGTCGGCATTCGTAGCGATTACCCGCACACGAATCGCTCCGAGGCCATTCAAGATGCGCAAAGTGTCGCCCGGAAACGTCTCGCCGAGGCACTCGCTTCGCTCGATCCGCCGATCTATGTTGTGCCATCGGAAAGCCAGATTGTGAGCGACTACATTGTCGCCAATTCGGCGAAGGACGCACCGGCATCGCAAGAGATCAAAGACGCTTGGAAGGCGGTCAATCTCGACGCCAATCGGCAGTGGGCCACGGTCGATCTCGAAGTCAGCGAATCGCAACTCCGGAACCTTAGGGCCAAACATCGGCTCTACAACCTCGGTTTGATACTCGGCTCGATATTCGGGATACTGGGGGTTTGCTATGGGGTCTTGCGGCTCGATGCCGTCGCCAAAAATTACTTCACGAAGTCGGCTGCCCGTCCGGTGGTTTGACTTCGGGCTATAATGGTACTTCCTCCAGGATGGAAGTATGAGCATGCCCGAAGTGGACGCGATTCCCCCATCCGAGAAAGTGAAGACCTTCCCGCAGACGCCCGGTGTCTACCTCATGAAGGATGCCACCGGGAACGTCATTTATGTCGGCAAGGCGAAGAACTTACGCAGTCGGGCCGGTAGCTACTTCAACAAAGAAGCCGCGCTCGAACTGCGGACATGCGAACTCGTCAAACACATCGCCGATATCGATTTCATCCCGTGCGAAAATGAAGTCGATGCTCTGCTCCGCGAAGCCCGGCTGATCAAGGACATCCGCCCGAAGTTCAACAAAGAACTCAAGGACGGTAAGTCGTTCCCGTATTTGCAAATCCGTACCCGGGAAGAGTTTCCGCGGGTCGAGATCACCCGGACGCCGCGCCGCAAAGGGGTGCGATTGTACGGGCCGTTCCTCAGCAAGGCAAAGCTGAAGGACGCCATCAACGTGCTGCAACGGGTGCTGAAATTCCGCACGTGCACCCTCGACATCAATAGCGAAGAGAACCGCTGGCGTTTCTACCGCCCGTGCCTGCTGCACAGCATCCGGCAATGCACCGCTCCGTGCAATTTGCGTGTGACCCGCGAGGAGTACCGCAAACAGATCAAGAAGCTCGTGATGATCCTCGAGGGGAAGAGTGCCAAGCTGTTCCGGAGAATGGAACGCGAAATGCTCGAAGCGAGCGTGGCCACCCAGTACGAAAAAGCCGGTCGACTGCGCGATGAAATCGCGTCGCTCAAGAAGCTCGAGTTGCGCGGCGACGTGGACACGCACCAGCAACCGGAAGTCTTCCACATCGACCCGAAGAAAGGGCTGCTCGGGCTGAAGAAAGTGCTCGGCCTAGCCAAGATGCCACGCAGCATCGAAGGGATGGACATCGCCCACTTGCAAGGTTCCGAGACGGTCGCCTCGCTGGTGTCGTTCCTGGATGGATTGCCGTTCAAGGATGGCTACCGCCGCTACAAAATTCGCACCGTCGAAGGCGTCGACGACTTCGCATCGATGCGGGAAGTGGTGAGCAGGCGTTTCAAGCGGATGTCGGACGACGGCGGCGTCTTCCCGGACATCCTGCTCATCGACGGGGGCAAGGGCCAACTGAGTGCCGCGCTCGACGCCTTCGAGGCGATTGGCGTGACGCCCCCGACGGTGATCTCGTTGGCCAAACAGCAAGAAGAAATCTTCGTGCCGGGCCTTGCGGAATCGATCAAACTGGGCAAGAACGCCGCCGCCCTCCGATTGCTCATGTACGTCCGCGACGAGGCGCACCGCTTCGCCCAGAATTACCACCACACACTGCGACGGAAAAAATTAGTGGACTGAATGAGGGTCCGTCAGGCCCCGCCATTGGTGGTCAAGTGGTTCATCATCTCGCGGAAGCGCGACAGTGGTTCCAGTGGCTTCGGCTTGTTCATGTCGTACCGTTGCAAGGTCGGCCCCACTCGCAGAAAGGCGCCCTCCGATTTCTCGATGCCGGGCGGTGTCACCCGCCAAGGGGTGTCGCTCGTCGCTTGGCGGTAGCCTTCGCGGAACAGTTTGGTCATCTCTTTCGGGTCGAAATCATACGCCGACGCGGTGGTGACGTAATCCGGGTGAATTGCCGCCACGCGGTAGTTCATCCCCGTGAGAATCGTGGCCGTGTACAGTCGAAATAGGTCGCCGCGCGTCTGGGAATAAATCAACGTCGAAACGCTCCCGGCCGTGATGTTTAGCACCCGCAACGGCGTCAAGCTCGCATCGGCGTACAGCTTGCCAGCCACGATAATGTAGACGTCCGAACCGTACAACGAGGCACGTTCGGCGTTCCCTTGATCTTCCAGTTTGATGACCGGTGGTCGGAAGAACAAGGCCTGCGTGACACCGCCATCGACGTGCCGTTCGGTGTAGGGTTTACCATCGATGGTGACGGGGATCGTAGTCGGCGGAAAGACCCCCGGTATCGAGGCGGACGCGAGCAGGATCTTGCGAAAGAGGGCCAAGTCGTCGAGGGTGCCACGGACTGCAATTTCGCCCATGTCCCACACGACGGGTCGCCGCGATTCCAGTTCGGTCGTGCCGACGTAGAGTCGCCGACCTTTCGTATGTTCACCCGCCACATCCCGCAGCAAAGTCGGGGTGACGATTTTTTCGATCTGCTTGGCCAAGGGCGACGTGTCGGCCAGCCCCTCGCTGAAAATGGAGCGCACCGTTTTTTTCAACCGGAAGATATCTTTCGTCCGCAGTGTCGTGTAGAGGTTCTCGATTTCGCAGTCGTACCCTTGGCCAAGGAAGGCGAGTGGGGCAATCAGTGCCCCCGTGCTAATCCCGGTGACGACATCGAACTCGGGCCGGGTGCCGCTGTGTGTCCAACCGACCAGAATGCCAGCGGAATAGGCCCCGTAAGAACCACCGCCCGATAAGACGAGCACGTTCCGCTTCGGCGGCAGCACGGCCGGTTTCTTTTCGGTGCGAACACGTTCGGCGAGGGCGTACAAATCGCGCATTTCCCAAGTCTGTCGACCGCTGGCTTCGGCAAAAGGGTCGAGCACTTCCACGGGATTGAAGCCCGCTTTCACCGGGCTAGGCGGTTGCCGCCAACGGCCGAAGCAGCCCGTGGCCAGTACACAGGACGCATACGCCAGAATGAGTAGCCACCTTCGTTCCCACCGCCGTGCCATGGGCGCATCGCCTCCGTCAGAGGAACCTCTTCGGTGTGGGACATACCCAAGTCCAGCGAACAAAGGAAGGGGGATCAGAAAACCGGCAAACGCGGGGTGCCATCGAGTTCCCGTCGGAAAGCCGTCTTCAGATCTTCCAGCCACGGGTGGCCCGCCGGCTCAAACTCCAATGTGTGCTGGGCCGTGGGATAATCGAAGATGTCCATATGGCGGGAGCGGGTGAACTTCGCCAGAAGTTTTCGGGTGGCGGCGTTGTTCAAGATGCGGTCTTGCCCGGCGAGCATGAGCAACACTGGGCAGATCACTTTTCGATACTCTCCCCGTAGGAAACGATCGAAACGAAAACTGTTGAACAAGAATCGGGCCGTGGCTCGGCGGAGTCCGAAACGATCCGCGTCGATGAAGCGCTGCCATTCGGGCGATGCGGTGAATAGTTCGGGTTCGTTCAACGGGATGGGGAAGAGCTTGGTCGGGCGGAGTCGGCTGGCGAGCGCGATCCGCAATCGTGTCGTCCACGGGGGTTGCAGCGCCGGTTTCAAACCGGGACAGAGCAGCGCAATGCCACTGAAAATAGTTGGGTAGCGGGCCGCAAGTGCCACCGCGAGTTTGCCGCCCCACGAAATACCGACCAAGAACATTGGCAGTCCGGCCCGCGTGCGCCGCAGTTCGAGAATAAACTCGGCCACATCATCGATCAAGCGGTGGAAGCTCAGGAAGTCGCCGCGCCGGGCCGTGTTCCAACCAGAGCCACGCCGATCGAGAAAGTGAACGTCGTACCCGTCGTCCGCCAGTTTCTGGCAACTCGATCCGTACCAACCCGCGTGGCTGCGGATGCCGTGCAGCACCACAACGCGAGCCACGATCGTCCCGGTCGGTTGGAACCGATGAAGGTAAAATTCGTAGCCGTCCGACGCGCGGAATAACGACACATCAGCCGCCAAAGAGCACCTCCCGGCGGACGGTCACGGCGTCGAGCAGAGCCGGATCGAACTTCACACCGAGGCCACTGCCCACGAGCGCCGGTGCCCAACCACCGCGACCAAACGTGAGATCCTCTTGAGCGAGGGAGTGCCAAACGAGGTGCCTGTCGAAGGAGCCTTCGAGATTGCGAATATCCTTCACACTGGTGGCGAAATGCCGGCCGGCGGCACTGAGGATGGCCGTCTCTCCGACTTGGCAGCCGAGCTGATAGCCGAGGCCGTGCTGCCGGGCGAATTGGGCCAATCGGAGGGCCGGAATGTAGCCGCCGCACTTCGATAAGCGCAGGTTGAACAGGTCGCAGGTTCGATCATCCACGGCGCGCTGGGCATCGACCATCGAACAGAGTGATTCGTCCAACATGATCGGAATCTTTGACCGCTGCCGGACGGCGGTCAGCACCTTGACATCTTCGTGCGGAACGGGCTGCTCGACGCTGGCAATCCCGTACGATTCGAGTGTTTGAATCCGCTCGAGTACTTCGCCGGGTGTCCAAGCTTCGTTAGCATCAATCCGGATCTCGCGATGAGCGCCGAGCAGGCGTCGTAGTAACCGCAGTCGTTTCGCATCGTCCAGGCCAGGGATGCCGACTTTAACTTTGATCTGCCGGAATCCCTGCCAACGGTAGGCCAGTGCAATCAAACGGGCCTTCCAACCCTTGGCCGTGAGGATGATGCCACTGTACTGCACGCGCTCGCGTGGCTCGTACAACTCGGGTGCGAGTGCCCGCGTCACATTCATCAACGGCTCCCCGAACATCCGACCGTAGGCGTCGAGCAGTGCCAATTCCATGGCGCAGCGGGCCGCGTTCCCACCGCACGCACGACCGTCGTCGAGAATGGGATTGAAGTGGAACTGTTCCGCTTGCGTCAAGACTTCGGCATAAGTCGCACACGGGGGCAACTGTCCGGCCAGATCGCTCGCTTGCAGCAGTGACATTGCGCTGTCAATCGTTTCCCCGGTGACGTACTCACGCGGCACACCTTCACCATAACCCACCGAGCCATCCGCGAGTTTACAGACGACGACGACATTGTCGGTCTCGGTGCGGGCATGTGAAGCGTGCTTGACAGGTCGGCGCAGGCGAATGCGAACGTGCCGGACTTCCAAGGAGACAATCGACATGCGAACCTTTCCAGAACTTCAAGAATTCACCGCATTCAAAAGCTGATACCCATCGCGGAGGAACCAGATCCCCAAGCCGATCAGCACTAAGGCACTGGCGACGGGCAGGTAGCGGAACCACGCTTGCCCGGCGAAGCGGCGCCCGCCGGCTCGATTCGCGTAGACCACCCCGACACCCAACAGGACAAGAACCAAAGCCAAACCCGTACTGAATGCGAACAGCAGCGGGATGGCGAAGCCGATGCGTCCTTGGGCCATGGCCACGAGGAACAGCAGCACGGCGTCCCAACAAGGGATGATACCGCCGCCTAACCCCATGAGCACGACACGCCACCAACCAACCCGACGCGAACGCCGGTTTTGAAACAAATGAACGTGATCGGCATGCCCGCGGATGCGCTGGAGGAAGAGCCACGAGCCGACCAAGAAAATCAACAACCCGCCGGCCATCATCAATCCACCCTGGGCGGTGGCCGGGGCGGCATTCCCGTAGACCGCGTAGATCGCGATGGCCACGGCGATGACCGAACCGGTGTGGGCCAGCGTTGCCGTTAATCCGAGGCCGATGGCATGGACGACGGTGCCACGTTCGCCGACGAGGTAAGCCGCGACCATCGTTTTGCCATGGCCGGGGGTGAAGGCATGGGCCGCGCCGAAACCGGCGGCGAGGAGCAGTACCACGCCGAGTCCGAGTTCGGATTCGAAGAGTGCCAGCAACCCGCGGTCGCGGATCTTGGCGAATGTACCACGCTCATCGTGGGTGGTGATGATCGTCGGTTCCGCGGGTGGTATCTCTGGCACCACTGGGCCGACTCGAACTGGTACTGTGAAGGTCGCACTGCAGCTGCGTCGGGCCACTTCTTCACCGGCGGGAATGCGGCTCAACGGTAGACCATTAGTGCGTTCGGGTTGGGACGAGTCGGTGAGCGTGAGTGCGTCGCTTTTTTTCTCGCGTTCGTCGATGGTCAGAAAAATGGAACCGCCGGGATCGGTTGTCCGTGCCCCGTTCTTGTCGACGAAGTTCGTATCGTCCAAAAACGCGAACCGATTTTCGAGCGTCGATTTGGGCAGGTAGACCGCTCGAAAATGGAACGTGATCAAGATGTTCTTACTCATCCCCTCGAGATCGATGACGATCTCGCCAATGGGGGCGAATCGTAACGATTCCCCGTTCAATTGCGCATTCAATCCGTCGGCGATGAACTTCGCTTTCACCGCGGCGTAGCGTCGGGCATAGGCGCGGTCACCGGTGACGCCTTGCAAGTCGCCCGGCTTCAAAAAAGTTGCGCCGTCGAATGCCATCGACCATTCCGACAGTTCGAGCGTGTACTTCACATCGACGCCGGTCGGTTCGAGCCGCACCGCGATCTTGCGGTCGAATTCGCACTGCAATAATGGGTGCGCCGACACTGGCGATGCGATCAGTAGGAAAATCAGGAGGTAGATCACGTGACGGAGCATGGAGATTATGTAATCAGAAGTGCTCGTGAAAAGCCAGACCCTACCCCAACGGATGCACTTGCGAATACCTCGTGTGCAAGGCCAACCGCATTCTGAACGAGAGGCCGATGGCGGGACAAACGAAGTACCGCAGGTTCTTGAAGGTGGGGGAATCGAGGATCGCCTGGACGCCGTCGTCACCGACTGGGTTGTTGCCGACATCCAACTGCATCAATCGGCGGAGGGTCTGCGTGGCGGCCAAGGCCCGCAAGCCATGGTCACCGATGCCGTTGCCGGTTAAGCGCAGCACCCGCAGATCGCTGAGGGTCGGCGCCGTTGCCAGCAATTCGGCACCCGTGTCGCTGAGGTCGTTGTGGCCGAGATCGAGTTCGCGAATCATCGACGGGTGGGTCGTTTCCAAGATCGGCCGCAGACTGGCAGCGGTCAGGGCATTCTCGGTGAAGTCGAGCCTGGCGACGCCGAGCAACTTCGATGTTCCGATCATTTCCGAGCGTGGCCCGCCGAGGCGAGTTCCTTTCAATCCGAAATCGGTCAGGTTCAAGATCGGTTCCGAAGCGGCGATGGTCTCAGCGCCGAGTGGGCCGATCCCGTTCCCCGCGAGTTGCAGGTGCGTCAATTTGCCCAAACGCGGGCAGCGGGCGAGCAAGCGAGCACCCACTTGGCCGATGTCGTTCTCGCTCAAATCGAGTTCTTCGAGCGACGTCAACCCGGGGTTTAACACGAGGTGTTCGACGCCTTCGTCGCCGATTTCGTTACGGGCGACGATGAGTTTTCGCAAACCTTCGAGGTGGGGGCTGTCGCCGAGCGCGCGAGCTAAATCCGGCCCGAGATGCTGGCCGTAAACGGTTAACCCGGTGAGTTTCGCCAAATGTGGGGAGTGCAACACGGCACGCAAATGGCTACCGACATCCAATAGGTGCAGGTGCCGCAGTGGCCCAGCACGGAAGAGTGCCGGGGCCTGCGCGAGGAATTGTCGGGCCGTGACCTTCACCTCGTCCACGAAGCCGCGTCGGAAGACCGGCCCGGTCGCCAATCCCGCGTAAGGCTTCGCCCACTCTTCGGAATAGCGGCTCAGCAAGCGGCGTTCGATGGTGGCAAGTTCTTGCCG
>JAYSYJ010000277.1:0-9796 GCA_043727675.1 Fimbriiglobus sp. | reverse complement strand
ATCAAAAAGAGGCCGATGTCGCGTTGGCGTTGGCCCAACGTCCCGAGGTGGAACGCTTCGAATTGCTGAAGCAGCGGGTGGCGGTCGATCTCAAACTCGCGTTGAATCAGTTCAACCCGGCACTCAACGTCGGCGCCGGTTTTTCGCAAGATTTGGGCGACGGCAAAAAAAGTTTCACGGGCACGGGGATCTTCGAATCGGACGCAACCAGTGCCACGGCATTTGTCACGTTCGAGATGCCTTGGCAGCGGCGCGAAGCGCAAGGCCGTGCCCGCAAGGCGATGTTGCAAATGAATCAACTCCTCCAGCAAGAGCGGTTCGCCCGCGATTCGATTCGCACCGAGGTGTTGGATAGCTTCAGCAATTTGACTCTGACGGCCGACCGGCTTGAACAGGCGCGATTGGAATTAAACGAAGCAGACAAGGTGGCGGAGAACGAGAAGAAACGGGTGATCGTTGGCGGGCGAGACGTTGTCGATTTGAACCTGCGCGAGCTCAACGCGGCCGAGGCCCAGAGCAAAGTGGCCAACACCTTGGCCGAGTTTTATCGAGCGTATGCAGACTACCTCGCGGCCACCGGTCGCAGCGGCGGCAATCCGCCACCCGCTGCACCGGTGAAATAACCCGTTACGCCACGGCCAGCATTGGCTCTTCGGCGAAGCGGCCGGCCGACTGCACGAAGCATTCAAAAATCTGCCGATCCAGTGCGGACGCGGTGTCGCACTCCGGGTGCCATTGCAGGCCGACGCAGAACCATTCTTCGTCGGTGGTTTCAATGGCTTCGATCACGCCGTCGGCCGACTTCGCCGCGATCCGGAGCTGCTTGCCGATCTGATTCACCCCTTGGTGGTGCGTGCTGTTCACCCGGAGTTCCGGAGCACCGAAGATGTCTTCGAGGGTCGTCCGCGGTTCGACGGTGACCATGTGGCGGTGCGGCCCACCCGATGGATCGAAGTGCGGTAGCGCCTTCGGCATATCAGCCGGCAGGTGCAGGTGCAGCGTGCCGCCGAAGTAGACGTTGAGCAGTTGCATCCCGGCGCCGATGGCCAGCAGAGGCAATTTCCGTTCGACGACTCGGTTCAACACGAAGCGATCGCAATCTTCGCGGCGTGCGGCCATCGGCTGGACGGCGTTGGTGATTTGCATGCCATTGCGGCGCGGATCGAGGTCGAGGCCGCCGGTCAGGATGACACCGGAGAGGAGGTCGAGGAGCGTTTCCACTTCGGCAAAATTTTCTTTGCGCAGCGGTGGAATCAGGATCGGCAGACCACCGGCGTTGAGCACGGCTTCGAAGTAGGCCGCGTTCAGCTTGACGAAAGCCGGGCCATTTTTGGGGGTGTAAAAATCCGTGTTGATGCCGATGAGCGGACGAGGCGGTGGAGCAGGAAGCGAGCGTGCGGCCATCTGGGAAGCCCTCCGTGGTGTCGATCCGATTGGAGCATCCTGCTCCGTTCTTCAATTCGGGAAGGAGTGTACTACCTGGCCAAGTTCAGTTGCAAGCCGAACTTTTTCGCCCGGCAAAATTACTCGGCACCGACCGCGACTTTCCCAGTGCCGACTGTGGGCATCTTGGCTCCGCCATTCGGACGTAGAAATTCCGCATCGTTGTCTTTGTTCAACGAGAGCGAGAGCATTTCGGCGATGACCGCCTCCAAACTGACAGACCCTTCTTGGGTGCTGCCATCGCGGGCATTCTCACTCGCTTGGATACCGGTGATATTCGTCGCTTTCACAAGAGCTTTGACACCGACGAATAGATTCCGTCCGATCGCGAATTGGTGCGACGCGGCGAGTGGGCCATCGAGTGCAACTCCGTGAACCGAAATCGAGTGGAACGTATTTCGCTCCAATTTGATCGTGAAGGGTTTGTCTGCGGGAATCGTTCCCACGATGTGCAAACCCGTCTCGAATCCGACGATCCGGTTGTTGCGAATCTCGATTCCCGAGGAAGAGCCATCGATCTTGAAAGCGTCTTTCCCAGGCCCTTCCAAGCGACTATCCACGATCTGGACCGACTGCGTGCTGACGTTCGCATTCGCTTGGATGCTCACACCGGCGTCGTAAGGCGTCGTGCCGAGAACCCGCGATTTTGAAATCCGCAGCGGTCGGTTCGCGTCTGCCATCAAATTAAAGAGGTGAAAGCCGGACGATTTTGGATTTTTAACAGTGATGTTCTGCAAGGTGACCCCGGGACAACGGCCGGACGCCAAAACCCCCGATTGGGCACCGCCGTTGAGTTCAAACGAGATCCCGTCGATGGTCAAGTCTTCGACGTTGAGGATTTCCAAGGCGGCTTCGCTACTGGCACGGGGATCGACTTTGAATGTCCAGGTCACTGTTTTCCCGGTCGCCGATTCGATGCGGATCTGTTTCAGCGGGGTCTTTCCGCCACCGAGGCGGAGGGCGGGCGATTCGTAAGTACTATCGAGTAGCAGGATGACATCGCCCGAACGCGCCGAGCCGATGGCCTCGCGGAGTGTTTTTCGGGTGTTGTTCGGATCGGGCGACGTTCCCGATGCGGTGACATAAATCTTGCGGGACTCGGCGAGAACTTGGGGAGGAATCGCCTCTTCTTTCTTTGCGGCCCACGGCTTCCAAACCAACAATCCCGCGACGGCTGCGACCACCACGAGAAAGCCGATGCCGGCCGTGATCCAGATCCACAAGCGACCGGATTTCGTCGATTCGGGTTTCTGCAAATTCCGATTCGAGCGGGACCTCAATGTGCGAGATGGACTTTCTACTTTCGCCGGAACGTTGGAGGGAGCGTCCGTGTTTTGAATCGATCCCCACACGGCCGGAATACTCGAAGCCACCGGAACTGTCCCGTAGGACAGCTGGGCGGGAATCGCTGGCAGGGTCGTTGCAGCAATCGCGGGATTCGTGGCTTTGACCGCCACAGTCGGAACCGGGATACCGGCCGCCAAAGGGGCTGGGGTCGTGTATAGGGAATTGCTCCCTGGCCCGGCGTTCAATGGTGCGCCGGAACCGGGTGCGGCCCGACCGGGAACTCCGCCCATGGCCGCCAACGAAATTTGGGGCATTTCGTGTTCTGGTGGCGGCGGGATCGGCGTCTGAACCCACGGGGTCAACGCCTCCATCAATTCCGTCGGCGTCTGGAACCGGTTCGCCAAATCTTTCGCCATCATTTTGTCGACGAGTGCGGCCAATGCCTCGGGGACTTCCGGTCGGTACGCTCGAATGTCTTTCGGCATTTTCGTTTGATGCCAAAGGAGCTTCTGAGCGATGGAGCCATCCGGGAAGGGTGGGAAGCCGGTCAGCATGTAATAAAAGGTGCCACCCAGACCGTAAATGTCAGCTCGGATGTCAACAGTTGAACTGTCGATGGCCTGTTCCGGTGCGAGGTAATCGGCGGTGCCGAGTACGCTCTCATCGAATTTCTTCGTGAGCATATCGTCTTCGTCAGGGTTGAAGAATCGAGCCAAACCCATGTCCAGAATTTTGACCACACCGGTGCGATCCACCAAAATGTTAGCCGGTTTAATATCGCGGTGAACGAGACCCATTTCGTGGGCGTGATGCAAGCCCACCACCGACCCGAAGATGTAATGGCAGGCCCGCAGAATGTCGACGGTACCGAATTTGCGCACGAGGTCGTGGAGGTTGATGCCGTCGACGTATTCCATGACGAGATAGTGGAGATCCCCATCTTGGTCGATGTCGTAAGCGCGGACGAGGTTGGGGTGATCGACCGCGGCCACGGCCCTGGCTTCACGGTAGAATCGCTGCAATGAAGCCGGGTCGGACGATTTGGCGACGGGCAACACTTTCACGGCGACTTTGCGTTTCATCAGTTTGTGTTCGCATAAGAACACTTGCCCCATTCCACCGACGCCGAGCCGTTCGAGCACCTTGTATTTGCCGATGGTGAACCGCTTCCATTTTCCCTGCAAGAGTTGTTCGGCCTGAAAATAGGTCAAAATACCGTCGCGTACCATCAACCCGCCCATTTTGTTCGGATCGCTGGGCAGCCCGACCTCGCTCTCCGAAAGCTTCTTGATGTAAGCCCGGAGTTTCGGTTCTTCGATGACGCCGCTTTTCAAGATCACTTCGGCGAGTTCGTCGTTCGATACGGGTGCGGGCATCAGCGCGTTCTCCGGCGGTCACAGGCAGGGTACAAGCCCGGCGATCCGCATTCGTCGTAAATATAGTGTAAAGGCGAGGTCGGCGACGGAGAAATATCGTCGACCTCCCAGAAGTGTTCCCAGTACGCGGCCTGCGGCTCTCAATCGATCTATCACCCCAACAGCAGAAATACGATGAGGCTCAAGAGAGCGAGAACGATGGCGAACGTCGCGGCACCGAGCATCACCAACAAGGGCAGCTTCATTTTCGATGGAGCCGGCGATCGCGCTGCCGTCCGGATTGGCGTCGTGGCGACGCTGCGGCCGGTCGCGACATTCGCTTCGGAACGAGCTTCGCCCGGTAGCACATTGGAATCGACCAACCGCGTCGATGACCGCGAGCCGGCCAGAACGAGTTTCGCGGTGCTACCCCGCATGTTGTTACTAGGTGCCATGCCGTTGAGGGCTGCCACGGCGGGGCAAAGATCGGGCATCTCGCGTTCCGGGGGTTGCGAGATCGGCTGTTCCGTCCAGCGCGACAACGCCTCGACCACCTCCTCAGGAGTTTGATAGCGTGCGTCGGGGTTCTTCCGCATCATCTTGTGCAGAACAGCCAGCAACTCCTGCGGAACATCTTGGCGGAACTCGCGTACCGGTTTCGGTTCTTTCGTCTGGTGGGCGAGCAATTTCTGGGCGATTGAACCATCGGGGAACGGAGATGTCCCCGTGAGCATGAAATAGAGTGTGCCACCCAGTCCATAGATGTCGGCTCGGATGTCGACCGTGTCGTTGAGTGCCTGTTCGGGTGACAAATAGTCAGCCGTGCCGAGAATGGTGTTGTCGTCGAATTTTTGGGTCAGGTCGTCGTGCCGGTGGTCGAAGAACCGTGCCAAGCCCATATCGAGCACTTTGACCGTGCCGTTGCGGTCGAGCAGTAAGTTCCCCGGTTTGATATCGCGGTGGATCAACCCGAGTTCGTTGGCATGCTGAAGGCCGGCCGCCGCTTGGGCGATGTAATGGGCCGCTCGCACGGGGTCGAAAAACTGGTTTTGGGTGGCGTAACTGGCAACGATTTCTTGGAGGCTCATGCCGTCCACGTATTCCATGACGAAGAAATGCAACCCTTCGAATTTATCGATGTCATAAGCACGCACGATATTCGGATGGTCGAGCGCGGCGACAGCCCTTGCTTCACGGTAGAACCGTTGCAAGGCAGTCGGATCGGAAGCGATCTTGTCGACGGGCAAGACTTTGACGGCCACCAACCGGTGCATGAAAGCATGTTCGCAAAGGTACACGGCTCCCATGCCGCCGACACCGAGGAGTTCCAGTAGCCGGTATTTATCGGCGAGGGTGAACCTTTTGTACCGACCCTGTTTCACTTGCTTGACTTGGAACCGTGTGAGCAATCCCGCTTGCACGAGCGCGCTCGCCAATTGTTCGATCCCGATCTGTGGCGTCCGTATTTGTCGAACGGCCGTCGATAGGCGCTCTTCGGGGACGAGTCCACTTTTGCGAACCATTTCCAGAAAATCAGCGGCACTGGCGGGAGCTGGCATTTCCACTCTGACGCAAAAGGTAATGCTTAAAATTCAGTGAGTGTTAGTATTGCAAGGCTTAGCAACCACGTGCAAGAGCTTAGTTTCCATTTCGAAGGAAATAAACGAAAGTAACCGAGAATCCTAAAAAGACAATTGCGACCCACGCCTGAAATACACTGCCCGTACGGATGAGACTGCCAATGACACACGCATTGCCCACCATCACCATCAAAGGAGCTTGCCCGCACGATTGCCCCGACACGTGCAGTTGGGTTGTCTCCGTCGATTCGTCGACGGGCCGCGCGGTTCGTTTGCAAGGGGATGCCGCGAATCCTTTCACCGATGGATTCCTGTGCCAAAAGGTCGCCAACTATCTCGACCGGGTTTACCATCCGGAACGTCTGACGACACCCCTGCGTCGCACGGGCCCGAAAGGAAGTGGCCAATTGGAAGCGATCACTTGGCCGGAAGCCATCGACACGATCACGACACAGTTCCAGCGGATCGCCGCATCGGCCGACGGGCCGCAAGCCATCCTGCCTTACAGTTATGCCGGCACGATGGGAAAACTGCAATACGGGAGCTTGGATCGCCGGTTCTTCCATCGCCTGGGGGCCTCGCTTCTCGACCGAACTATATGTGCGACAGCCGGGGCTGTTGGCTGCGACATCACACTCGGTACACGGGCGATGATCGATCCGGACACCGTTGAACGGAGCCGGTACATCGTGAATTGGGGATCGAATACGAAGGTGACCAACAGCCATCTTTGGGCGATCATGCACCGTGCTCGGAAGGCCGGAGCGAAAATTGTCACCATCGACCCGTACCGAAGTCGGACGGCAGAGAGTTCCGATTGGTGGCTACCCATTCGCCCTGGCACCGATGCCGCCCTGGCCCTCGGTATGATGCACATTCTCTTCCGGGACGGGTTGCAAGATCAGGCGTATTTGAATGATTTTTGCCTGGGTGCCGAAAAACTAAAACAGCGTGCCGAAACCGATTATCCGCCGGAACGTGTCTCCAGCATCACGGGTCTACCCGTTGCCCATATCGAGCAATTCGCCCGGGAGTATGGTCGCTCGCAGGAACTCTTCGGTGGCCCGGCGTTCCTTCGCATCAACTACGGACTGCAACGCCATGGTGGTGGAGCCATGGCGGTTCGTACCATCTGCTGTCTCCCAGCCGTCACCGGCGACTGGCGCCACGTTGGCGGTGGAGCGTTGCTCTCCACGAGCAAACTCTATCCGTTCGACGATGCCTTCCTCACCCGGCCCGATTTGATTCGCCCCGGCACACGCACCGTCAACATGACGCAACTCGGCGACGCTCTCAACGGGGATGTTGTGGGGCCACCGATCCGCGCGTTGTATGTTTACAATTCGAATCCGGCCGCCGTCGCTCCCGATCAATCGCGTGTTCTGAGAGGGTTCCGCCGCGAGGATTTGTTCACGGTTGTCCATGATCTGTTCCTCACCGATACGGCGAATTACGCCGACATCGTGCTGCCTGCCACGTCGCAGTTTGAGCACTTCGATATTCACAACAGCTACGGGCACTTCTACGTCCAGGTCAATCATCCGGCGATTGCCCCCATCGGAGACGCCAAGCCAAATACGGAGGTCATCCGAATGTTGGCCAAGGGGATGGGTTTCGAGGACGAACTCTTTGCCACCTCGGACGTGGAACTCGGTCGGCAATGTTTCGAGCGAGGAGCCAGTGGGAACTTCGCCGGCACGCCGTTCAACAATATTACCTTCGATTCCCTGATGGCCGACGGCCCGCAACGTTTGAACCTACCCACGAATTGGGCGCCGTTTGCGGCCGGGAATTTTCCGACGCCGTCGGGCCAATGCGAACTCTTTTCACCGGGTGAAGCCGCCGCCGGCCGCGATCCCCTGCCCTACTACATTCCTCCGCACGAAGACCCGCAAACCAAGCCCGAGTTGGCGGCGAAGTTCCCTTTGCAAATGATCACGCCACCGAGCCCATCGTTCTTGAATTCGACATTCGTGAACGTGGATGTTCTGCGAAAAAAGGCCGTGGAACCGCAGATAGAGATGCATCCGAACGATGCCGATAGACGGTTCATTTCTTCGGGCGATGCCGTCCGAGTTTTCAACGATCGTGGCAGTTTCCGCGCCAAGGCGGTGGTCGGTGATTCGGTCAAAGCGGGGGTCGTGGTCGCCTTCGGGATCTGGTGGAACAAGTACACCGACGGCGGTGCGAACTGCAACGCGATCACCAGCACCGCACTCACCGACCAAGGCGGCGGGGCGACGTTTTTCGACAACTTGGTCGAAGTGGAACCACTCCGGGCATAAAAACTCTTGGAAAATGGGCTGAATTCGGCATCCCGCAATTGGCCCGTGCCGCGATCACTGCTACTCTGTGACAGAGTTCCTTACGTTCGCACCGACAAGATCGCACCCGCATGAGTTTACCGCAGCAAACCGTCGCCCTATTGCAAGCGGCCCGCGACCTCGTGAAAGGGTTGCCGGCCGATGGCATCTTGATCGTCACCGAAACGTCACTCGACTGGGATGAAGTCGAACGCCACCTCGTCGGGTGTCGGTTGTTCGTCGCGGCCGAGAATCCGTCCCTCACCAAGCAACTGCGCGATAACGATAATTGGCACGTCATCGAACTCGACTCCGAGCCACTGCCGACACACGAGCGGATGAGCAACGCACTCTTGCACGCCGTGACCACCGACTTATTGCAAGCCGGTGCCCACGTTGTGGTACTGTATAACGGCATTTCGACGCTGGAAGATGCGCCCGAACCGGTCGACAGTTTGAGCGTGATTCACTTGGGTGAACACCTCGAACCGATGACGAACCAAGACTTGCGCAAACTCGGCAAAGTCATCGAACTCGACGTCCTGCGGGCGGTCGTCGATTTAGCCAAAGAAATCGGCCGCGAAGGCCGTGAAGGGCAACCGGTCGGATCGATTCTCGTCGTCGGCGACACCCGAAAAGTGATGCATGTGTCCCGATTTCTGAACTTCAACCCATTCCGGGGCTACACCCGCGCCGAACGGGATACCCGCGATAAGAAAGTCCGCGAACAGATCAAAGAGATCGCCAAACTCGACGGGGCCATCTTGATCGGCCGCGATGGCATCGCCGAAGCGGCCTGCGTTTACCTCGATATCCCCACCGATGGGATCGGCCTCAGTAAAGGTTTGGGCAGCCGGCACTTGGCCGCCGCGGGCATTAGCAAGCACACCAAAGCGATTGCGTTTTGTATCAGCCAGTCATCGGGAACCGTGCGGGTTTTCCAAAATGGGGAGCTGAAGCTCCACATCGAGCCGCTCGCGCGGCCGCACGTCTGGCAGCCGTTGCGTATGGAAAACAGCGACGACGACGCTTGAATCAGTACGTCCGTTTCGGTGCTGGGCGGAGAATCGCTTTGACCGAACCGACATCGATCACAACTTCGGTCGGAACGAGTCCGGCCCTTCGGAAGATCGTATGGTACTCCTCCAGCGTGAAGGTTTGCTCGTTGATGCCCTGTTCGAGCTCGTCCAAAAACGTCTGTTCGATCTGGCCTTGGTAGTAGTGGCCTAGCGGTTCACACATCGTGGCAATCTGACCCGTCGGCTTCAAAACCCTCGTTAAATCTTTGAGAACCTGAGCGGGGTCAGCGAAGTGGTGCAGCGTCGAGAACATCACGACCCAGTCGAATGACCCAGTTTGGAAGGGGAGTTCATTGGCGTCGGCACAGACGTAAGTCAGACGTTGATTGCGTCGGTCGGAAGCCAAGCGTCCAACTTGCAAGGTCTGCATGTCGATGTCCAAGCTGTAAATCTCGGCTGACAAACCAATTGTCATGGGGCTGCAACAACCACCGATCTCGAGAATCCGTGTCCCCGCGGGTGGATTCGTTCCCACCGCCGCCGCCAACATCGCCCCCCCGGCACGATGATCCGCGTCATAACCTCCGTGGAAAATCCCGGTTTTCAACCAGTCATCCCATGGTTTCGGCAGCGCTTTCACCACGACAGAAACGGGTGTCTCCACCCCGCCGGCGTTGAGCCATGACACATTTTCGTGAATCAAGCAAAGTTCCAAGTTGTATTGCCCCGGCTCCGGTGGCACCAAAATTTGGAGTGGTACGGTGAGAGAGCGACCCGGAAGCAAGTCAATCGGCAGCTTCATTCGCAGG
>JAYSYJ010000276.1:0-9816 GCA_043727675.1 Fimbriiglobus sp. | reverse complement strand
TACGTATTCCCGCGGTTATCACTTCGTTGAGGAATGCAAAGTATGGGACATCGGCGACGCGACCGTGGGAGACGTCAACCCTTGTCGAGAATCCTTTGGAATGCGGCGAACGGAACCAGAGCAGTTTTCTGTCGCGCGACGTCGTGGCTGGAAAGAATCCGAGTCGACGCCGCCAAGAAGTTCCTCGGATGTTTGGGATGACCTACGGAAAGTCACGATGGAAAAACCGTCTCCGGTCGATGACCGGGCCATCCTTTCGGTAAATGGAAGGTTCCAAGCTGAGCGAGGATTGCCAGACGTCTGGCCACCCGATTTATCAGCGTATGTTCATACGCGCAAAGGAAGGGCGACCATTTTGACCGGAGTCCAATGGGCCGACTGGACATTTGAAGGGCATCTGGCACAGGCGACCGAAGATGGGCGATTGCTGATCTGGGATACTCGTAGAAAGCGTGCAATATCTGAAACGTCACTTGGATTCGATCAACCCAAGCCAAAGCAAGCCCCGGATTGGGCAGGTCAATGGTGACTCCAATATTTCTACATGCACATCCTCAATACCGGGGTACCCTGGTATCGACGGTCAAACTCCACACTTCGATGCCGCCGGCCATGGAGGCGACATTGCGGATGCCGGCTTGTTGCAAGATTCCGACTCCGCTCAAGCTTCGAACGCCGTGATGGCAGTAGACCACGACCAGTGCGTCCTCGGGGATTTCGAGTTCTTCGTAACGTGTCGGCAACTCCCCGAGTGGGATGAGCACGCTGCCGGGAAGGTGGCAGAAGGCGTGTTCGTCCGGTTGGCGAACGTCGAGCAATACGACCGGGGAGCCGGTCGACAGCAATGCTTTCACATCTTGGGGCCGTATTTGGCGGATGGTCATTCTCCGGCGATGTCGGGCAAGTCGAGCTTGGCGAGGTAGAAGCGTTCTTTGCTTCGCATCTCGGCGCTGTCGTTTTCTTTCTTATCGTTGTAGCCGCAAAGGTGCAGGCAAGCATGGATCACGTATAAGCAAAGTTCGTGGTTCACCGGGTGTCCGCGTTCTTCCGCTGCGGCTTTGCCAACGCCGGCGCCGATGGCCACGTCCCCTTCGAGTTTGGCCGCCCCGCGAATGCTGTACGGAAAGGTCAGCACGTCGGTCGGTTCGTCGTGGTTCAGGTGCCGCTTGTTCATAGCGTGGATGGTGGCGTCGTCGAAGAAAGCGAAGGTGATTTTCGCCGACGCGACCCCTTCCCCTTCCAGCACGGCCTTGGCTGCCAATTTGAGAGAAGCGAAGTCGAGTTCGACCAGTTCTTGCTGGTTTTTCACGGAGATTGAAATCATGCAAACATGTTAGGACGAGAGCGGGTTTTGTAGCGGGAAGTCAGTCGAAGTGGTGCCGGAGTCGGCGGGAATTGATGTCGAGCGCTTCGAGAATTCTAACGACCGGCTCGGTACAGATGTGATTGTTTTCAGCCCAGCAAATCACGTCCAAATTTTCCTCGCCCGATTTCAGCCGATCCAAGATCGGCTGAAGGAGTTCCCTCTCTTGGGCAAAGGCAATGAGAAGAAGGCCGAAATCGCCGCGATCGAGTTCGATCCAAAATCGCGTGCCCTGCAAATGCTCCAGCCAACGTGCCCGCAAATAACCGCGCCAGTGTTGGACGACCCAGCGTTTGACGGCCGATTCGCCAAGGTCGTAGCCGACACGTTCACTTTCGATCCACTTGAAATCGTTGATTTCTGTCTCACTCTCGTCATAGACACTCAACTGCGGAATCTTGCGATCCGAAGCGGAGACTGTTGAGGAGAGGAGTTGCATTTCCATGTGGCAACATTTTAGCCGAAGGAAGCGGGCACGGGCAAGCCGACTCTTAGGAATTTTTCGGTGCTACGGTCGGAGTCTCGTATTGATGAACTCCACGAGTACCGCGAATGCCATGGCAAAATAAATGTAACCTTTGTCGATGTGTTGGCCCAACCCTTCGGCGACCAGCAATACGCCGATCAAAATCAGGAAGCTGAGTGCCAACACTTTGACGGTCGGGTACTTTTCCACGAAGCGGCTGATCGGCTCTGCGAAGACGAGCATGATCCCGACGGCGATGATCATCGCCGTGACCATGACCCAGAGTTGGTCGACCATGCCGACAGCGGTGATGACCGAGTCGAGCGAGAAGACGATATCGATGATGGCGATTTGTACGATCACCGAGGCAAACTTCGCAGTCTTTTTCGAAAGTGATTCCTCGGACTTTTGAGCATCCTTGACCTTCTCGTGCATTTCGAGGGTGCTCTTGCCAATCAAAAAGACTCCGCCGGCAAGAAGGATCACATCGCGCCAAGAGATACCGCGTGCTTCGTACTCGTGGAAAAATGGCATTTCGGGCAGTTCGAAAATGGGTTTGGTCAACCCGAGCAAGAAGGAGAGCGTCGCCAATAACAGCAACCGTGTTCCGAGTGCGGCTCCCAAACCGATGCGGCGAGCCAACGGCTGCTGCTCGGTCGGAAGCTTCCCGGAGATGATGGCGAGGAAGATGACGTTGTCGATACCGAGGACGACTTCCATGAGTGTGAGTGTGATGAGGCCGATGATGGCCGCGAGTACACCGAACTCACCTGGTTTGTAAAACTTGAGCTTCAAGCCCTCTTTGAGTGGCAACTGTCGCACTTCGGCCCCGTCCTTCACCGGCAAGCTCGTCGAGAGCAATTGCCCGTGAACCAAGTGCCCATCAATCAGTTCCACGGAAGCCCGCACCGTGTCGCCTTCGACTTTCTCGATGATGACCTGTTTGAGTTTGGCCGTGTCGAACTCCACCGTGCCGTAATGTGGTTTGAATCGGAGTGTGGCGAACATCGGCTCGCCATCGAGTTTGATCGTTTTGGATTCGTCGGGCAGTTCGACTTGCACCCGCACCCCTTCGACAACGACCGGGGTCAAAGTCCCCGCAGGGATGGTTGGTGTTTCTGGACTGCTTTGGACAGTCCCACTCACGATCCAACCCGCGAGCAGTGCGAGACTCAGCACCAGTAAAAAACGTCGCGGGGAAATCATCGTCGCAGTCCTTGGAGTCGATTCGAAACGTCTTGTCGTTGTACCGACCGCTGGGCCGCATCGCAACAGCACCGATGGAGGCAATTTCGGTGCCGAGATTCGTATCATCAAGGTATGAAACCAATCGCATCGCATCCGTTGGCCGAGTATCTCGAGGCCGCCGTTGAAGCCGCCCAAATTGGCGCGGCGATTCTCGAAGACTGGCGCTCGAAGTTCCAAGTCACGGAGAAGGAACGTAACAATCTGGTGACCGAAGCTGATCACGCGTCGCAAAAAGCGGTGAAGGAGTTTCTCCTCGGCAAATTCCCTGACCACGCTTTTGTCGGCGAAGAGGATCATTTCGGACACACCATCGAAAGCACGCGACCGGTGGGCGACGCCCCGGTTTGGATCGTCGATCCGCTTGATGGGACTTGCAATTACGTTCACGACTTCCCGGCTTATTGCGTATCAATTGGCCTCTGGTTGCACGGTGAACCGGTCGTCGGGGTGATTCTCGACCCACGCATGAAAGAACTGTTCACGGCCGCCAAGGGACACGGAGCGTTCCTCAATGGCCAGGCGATGCGAGTGAGCCAAACGGCAACACTCGGCAGTGCCCTGCTCTGCACGGGTTTCCCGTCCGACTATGAAACGCAACTGCGAAACCTCGAAATGTGGAAACGCGTGGCTTATCATTCCCAATCGATCCGTCGTACCGGTTCGACCGCCTTGAACCTCGCTTACGTCGCCTGCGGACGCCTCGATGGTTACTGGGCCTACGATAACTACAGTTGGGATGTTGCGGGCGGCGCCGCTTTGATCCTCGAAGCGGGCGGTGCATTGCACACCGCCGACGGTTTGCCGTTCGACCCGTTTCGAATGGACATCTGCGCGACCAACGGGCTGGTGCAACAGGAATTGTTGACGGCGCTGAAAGGTTGATGTTTCAAATCCACAGGGAGCTACTAGCCATGTCCGAAACTCCCACCGAGCCACCTTGGTTCCAAGATGGGTTGCGTTTCGAATGCACGCAGTGCGGCAAGTGCTGCACTGGCGAGCCTGGTTTCGTTTGGGTCAACGACGAAGAGATCGACAAACTCGCCAAGTTCCGCGGCGACGTCCGCCACGAGTTCGTTGCGCTCTACACGAAGAACTCGCGCGGGAAGATCACTCTGCGCGAGAAGGCCAATGGCGATTGTGTCTTCTTCCACGCCGAACGCGGCTGTACCGTTTACTCCGTCCGACCGCGCCAGTGCCGCACTTGGCCCTTTTGGGAAAGTAATCTCGAATCGCCAGAAGCGTGGGATCGCACTGAGTGCGACTGCCCCGGCTCCGGACATGGCCCACTGATACCGGTCGAAGAGATTTTACGCCGGGTGAAGGTGATCAAAATCTGATGAACCCCAAGCTGCGTTTGAAAGTTCTAGAAGTGTATGCTGCCGTCGATGCGGCCGTGGCAGCGGAAGCTCCACGCTGCGATGCGTCGGGACGCTGTTGCCGCTTTACGGAATATGGCCACACGTTGTTCCTCAGCCAATTTGAAGCGGAACTGCTACTAGAAACAGCTCCGGCTTACGCACAGCCCGTCAGTCGAGACTTCTGCCCGTTCCAACTGAAGGGGCTTTGCACGGCCCGCGATTCCCGGCCTCTCGGTTGCCGGATCTATTTCTGCGATCCGAGTTACCAAGACAAGCAATACGCCATCACCGAAGTCGCTGTGGCGAAGCTCAAAGTGATTGCGGACGAGTTTGATACGGGTTGGAACTACGCCCCGTTGCACGTGCTTTTAAATGCGGCGGAACGACCGAGCGTGGAACTTAGTTCCGCGTCCCGTGAATCTCGGATCGCGTTGGACGTCTTATAAATGAGTCGTCGTTCACTTGGAGAGATCAACATGCGCTCGTTCCTCGCTGTTTGCTTCGGACTCGTCATGTCGTGGCCTTCCATGGCCGCTGATTGGCCGCAGTTCTTGGGAACCAACCGCGATTCCACATCGCCGGAAACGGTGAGTGCTTGGAACGGCAAACTGAAAGAGCTTTGGAGCAAACCTGTCGGGGAAGCCCATAGTTCGCCAGTCGTGGCAAAAGGCGTGGTCTATGCCTTTTATAAACCAGCCAAGAAAGATGCAGATGCATTGGCCGCATTCGACGCCAAAACGGGTGAGCTGATCTGGGAAGCCAGTTACGACCGAGACAAGTTCCAACCCTTGTTCGGCGAAGGCCCCCGTGGCACGCCCACCGTCGACGGAGACCGCGTTTACACTCTCGGAAACACAGGTGTGCTCGCCTGTTGGGATACGACTAAGAAAGGCGAAATCGTTTGGAAGGTCGATACGCTCAAAGAGTTCAAAGCCAAGAACCTTCGCTTCGGAGTCTCGACCAGTCCGACCGTTGTCGGAAAACAGGTCGTGATCATGGTCGGCGGCAAAGGAGCAGGTATCGTCGGGTTCGACAAGTTGACTGGCAAAGTCGTTTGGCAATCGAGCGAAGACACGCCGAGCTATGCTTCCCCAATTGTCGTCGGCAGTGGTGACCAATCGGAGTTGATCTTCTTGACCAACTCGCATGTGCGAAGTTTGAAAGCGACCGACGGAGCGGAACTCTGGAAGTTCGCATTCACCGACGCCTTATTGGAAAGTTCAACGACACCGGTGAAAGTCGGAGGTCTGTACGTTGCAGGGTCGGTGATGTCCGGCTCCGTCGGGATCAAAATCGGCGAGAAGGACGGAAAACCGGTGCCAGAACGCATCTGGAAAAATGACAAACTGACATGCTACTTCTCGACGCCGGTCGCCGTGGGTGAGTACTTATACATGGTCAACGGTAAGGCCAGCCTGACGAACGCGACCATCGTGTTACGGTGCGTCGAGGCGAAAACCGGCAAGATCGTTTGGGAAAAGCCGAATGTTGGAAAGTATCACGCGGCCCTTGTCAAAACTCGCGACGGCAAGCTTCTCTTCCTCGACGACGCCGGGAATTTGATGCTTCTCGAACCAAATGAGAAAGAGTACAAGGAACTCGCGCGAGCCAAAGTGTGCGGCGAAACTTGGGCACACCCGGCAATCAGCGATGGCAAACTCTACCTTCGAGACGACAAAAAATTGATCTGTCTGCAACTTGGAGAGTGATCTCGGCGATTACGAGCAACTGACCAACCGGAACTCGTCAAACGAAGCAGCTTGACTCGCAGCGACCAATAATCGCCTGAGCGATGACTGGTCTTTCACTGTGCCCAACCACTCAACGAATTCCGGTGGTACTGTTCCAAATCGAGCTTCGAGCAATTCTGTCACTGCTGCACGCATTCCGCGATGGTGTCCTTCCTCGATGCCTTTCTCGATACCTTTCTCGATGCCTTCTTCGTGGGCAATTTGGACACGTGTTTTATGCATTGCTGGAACCCTTCCTGTGGCGTTAAATTCTAGTATATCCTGAAATCTTTTCGAATCCTCATCTGGGATATCGATGTACGTTTCAATGCAATCGCCCAGCAACGATTTCTTACCATCGGACAACGGGGAATCGCAGAGCCGTTGGATCGCTTCGATTCCGAATGGCACTTTCAATTGTTTGGGCGACTTCATCAGTGCAGAAAGTGCCACGCCGAGCATACTGTCTCCTCGGAAATAGTGGCAGCAGGCAGTGCTGGAAGTCCAACATAGCGATACCGAAGTGTCATCACCGGCTCACTGCCGAATCGGTCGATCACTTCGCGGGTGCCGATTCCGTCTAGCCCAACTTTGAGAAACACCACCAGAGGAAGCACCGGCTTCTGACTGGTACGCCGGAAGTAAAAATAGTAATCCGGTAGTCGCCTTTCGATGTCCGTGACCGATTCGGCAGATTCGATTTCGATGTGCTGTGTCGATCAAATTTCCACCGAGCAAGGTCAATTCTGCGACGAGATCGAGCAGGTGCCTTGGGCCATCCGGAGGGGCAGCGAATAACTCTTTATCAAGCCAGTGAACTTGGGCCAAGTCGAATCGTGCGGCCTGATCGGGGAAAAACAGCCGGAGGAAATCCGGGAAAAAATCCCGGATCACTTCCTTGAACAACTGGTCGTGGTCGGTGGTATCGGTCATGACCATCAATCTATTCCACTGTCACGCTCTTCGCTAAGTTTCTAGGTTTGTCCACGTCGCAACCGCGGAGGACGGCGACCTCGTAGGCGAACAGTTGCAGCGGGATGCTACAGACGATCGGCTGTAAATAGTCCGGGACATCGGGCACCGTGATGAAGTCATCGGCAATGGCCGCCACCTCGCGATCCCCTTCACTGCAGACTGCAATCACCGGCCCACCACGGGCTTTGATTTCCTGCATGTTCGACATGACTTTATCGAAGACGTTGCCACGCGGCACCAAGAACACACTCGGCGTGTCGGCATCCACGAGTGCAATCGGGCCGTGCTTCATTTCCGCAGCCGGATAACCCTCCGCGTGGATGTAGCTGATTTCTTTGAGTTTGAGTGCCCCTTCGAGCGCCGTGGGGTACAAGTACTGCCTCCCGAGGTAAAGGCAGTTGTGCATATCACCGTACCGGTTTGCCAGCTTCTTGACGTGATCGTGGCATCGCAGTGTCTTGCGGATGATATCCGGCAACGCCCGGAGCTCTTCAATGATACGCTGCCCTTGAACGGCCGAGAGGTGACGCATCCGCCCGTAAAATAGGGCGAGCATCGCGAGTACGGTTGCTTGGCTCGTGAACGCTTTCGTACTAGCAACGCCGATTTCCGGCCCGGCATGCAGGTAAATACCACCGTCCGCTTCGCGGGCAATACTGCTGCCAACGACGTTGCAGATGGCCAAAGTCGGGTGACCCATCCGCTTGGCTTCTTTGAGCGCTGCCAGGGTGTCGGCGGTCTCTCCGGATTGGGTCAAACAGAGCACGATGGTCTTCTGATCCATGGGCGGATTTCGATACCGCAGTTCGCTCGCGTACTCAACTTCCACTGGCATCCGCGCTAGTTCTTCGAAGAGGTATTCGCCAACTAAGCCCGCGTGGTAGCTGGTCCCACAGGCTGTCATAATGATCCGTTCAGTACTCCGCAGTTGCTGCGGCGTCAGGTTCAAACCGCCGAAGTGGGCCGTGGCACTGGCGTCGTCCAAGCGGCCACGCATCGCGTTGGCGATCGTATCGGGCTGCTCGTAGATCTCCTTCAGCATGAAGTGTTCGTAGTCGCCCTTCTCAGCTTCGAAGTCGCCGAGGTAATGGCGGATGTCTTCCACGGGGACATCGACGGTGTCGAAATCCATGTTGCGGATGACCCAGCTTTCTCCGTCGAGTTGGCAGATTTGTCGGTCGTTCAAGTAGACCACTTTGTCAGCATAACCGGACAACGCATTGGCATCGGAAGCCAAGTAATTGCCATCTGGCCCGAGACCGATCACGAGCGGACTACCGAGGCGAGCACCGACGAGTACTCCCGGTTCTTGCTGGCACATGACCGCGAGGCCGTAGGTGCCTTTGACGAGTTCGACCGTGGCCTTGACCGCCTGCAGCAAATCACCTTTGTAGTAGTGATGGATCAGGTGAGCCAAAACCTCGGTATCGGTTTCGGAAACGAACTCCACACCGTCGGCTTGCAACTGGTGTTTGAGAGTTTGGTAGTTCTCGATGACCCCGTTGTGAACCACAGCAATGGAGCCGCAAGTGCTCATGTGCGGGTGGGCATTGGTATCAGTCGCAGCCCCGTGGGTCGCCCAACGAGTGTGGCTGATACCGTACTGACCCGGAGCAGGATTCGCGGCGACTTCCTTGGCCAACTCGGCAATGCGGCCCGCTTTTTTACGGAGGTGCAATTTGCCACCAGTACCCGTGATCAAGCCCGCGCTATCGTAGCCGCGATATTCCAATCGTTTGAGTCCATCCACAAGGATCGGGGACGCTTCACGCTGACCAGTAAAACCGATGATGCCACACATGCTGGGTCGCCTCAGGGAACGAGTGATCAGTCAATCAAACAATAACAGAAGCCGTGGGCAACACGGTGAATCCGCAACTTTCGTACAGCGAACGCAACGATTCTTTGCTCGTGAGCATGACATACGGGGCACTGTGCAGATACGCTTGGCCGAGTGCCGCCTTCACCAATTTCTGAGCGATTCCTTGGCCGCGTGAATCGGGCCGCACCACCACGTAATCAATCTGCCAGTTCACGGGCGCCGTGATGAGGACAAATCCGTCCGCACCGCCCTCTTGATCGCGGTGGACACAAACAAATCTGACCGAGGGCCAAATCGAAAGAAATTTACTCCGGGTGCGGAACTGAGTATCGATGAGTTCCCAAAACGTACTGCATGCCGGTTCGTCGGCGAGAAACTCTGGGAGTGACAAGAACTCGACACCGGCGGGCAGTGGCCCGGCATGGGTCGGTTTGTACATGTAGTGCAAGTCGTCTGCCATGATTCCAATCTCTCTCTTAGCGGAGGAATTACGATCCACCCACTCTGGAAAACAGTTGCTCGTAGGGTGGGGCCACCCCGCCCGTTGGTTTCCCGAGCAAACCGTACTTCTTCATCTTTTTATACAGTGTTACCCGGCTAACGCCGAGGAGTTCTGCGGCCCGAGTGCGACTGAACGTCACTTTTTCCAATGCTCGCAAAATCGCGACTCGTTCGGTCGTCTCGCGGTTGTGTGCCAGTGAGCCAGCTGGCCCCGGAGTCGTTACGGAAACCGGCACCATTGGTTCCGCCCGCAGCGTGTGAACAATTGGAGGCAGATGCTGCAACCGCAACTCGTCACCCGTGCAAGTCAGAACGGCTTGTTGAATGACATTCTCGAGTTGCCGGATGTTTCC
>JAYSYJ010000275.1:0-9896 GCA_043727675.1 Fimbriiglobus sp. | reverse complement strand
CAGCTTTCACCAGATCGGCTTGGTACGCGGGCAGTTCGGCAACATCCCCGAAGGCCCGTGGCTGAAGTTCATCGCCGATGCTGGCTTCGACGGCTGGGAAGAAGCGAGCTGGGAACTCGACTTGCGCAAGTGCGACACCGACGCCGGGGCGGCGGCTTACGCTGCCGAGCGATTGGCGTTGGCCAAACCACACGGCTTGGAAATCTTCACCGTGGCGACGCACCTGCAAGGCCAAGTGCTGGGCGACGAACCGAGTGCCAAGACGCTGAACTTCTGCAGCGGCAAGGGCGAAGCCAAGGCCGCTTACAAGGCCTGGCGTGTGGCGGGGAATAATCCACCGCGCACCGACCCGTACTTTGTGCCGAGCGAAGTGGCCAAGCTCGTCCATGCGGAAGCGTTGAAAGATCTCGAAGCGTGCGTTCGCTACGCCGGGCACCTCAGCAAATTGCAGGGTCGCAAAGTGGCCTTGCCCGGTTTCGTCGGCAGCCCCGCGAATTGCTGGAGCCACTGGTTCTTGTTCCCGCCACTGCCCGGTGAAATCGAAGGCTACAAGCTCCCGGACGTCCGCGAACTGTCGCTGGAACTACTCGTGGAGCGTTTCAGCCCCGTCTGGAAACTGTGCCAACACTACGGCGTGACGTTCGACCTCGAATGCCACCCGAGCGAACGGGCCATGGGCGATTTGGAAAGTGCGGCCGACTACATCAACCACATGAATAAAGCTGGCTTCGAAGGCACCGTCGGCTTCAATTTGGACGGTAGCCACCTGGAATGGCAAAACGTCTCGGTGATTCAGTTCATCCGCGAGTTCGGCCAATACATCCACAGTGCCCACGTCAAAGGGGTGCAAGTGGAACGCGAACATTGTCGCGGGGGGCGTCTCGGTGGACATCGGAATATGGGGCATTGGACGAACGGTTGGAAGTTTGTCACGGCGGGTACAAAACGAGACGCCAACAGCTTGGAAGAGATCTTCATCGAGTTGAACCGCGTCGGCTTCGATGGTGCCGTCAGCATCGAATGGGAAGACAACGACGCCGATCAGTTGGCAGGGGCAAAAGCGGCCCTGGCGAACTGCCGTGCCGCCGACTTGCCACCGAGCGGGATGAAGCACGATGAGATGCTAAAAGGGTGAGCGGAGGGCAAACAAAGTCATACCGGCCGAATTTACTCATTGCCCAAGGTTTGTCGCAACGACTGAATCGTCTCGGCGAGATGATTCAGCGTGGGGTTCAAATCGAGCGCCAAAGCCAAAGCCCTCAAAGCGGCATGGGGTCGGTTCATCCGCAAATGGCACTGCCCCAGGCCCGATGCCGCCCCGAAATGATTAGGATTCAACCTCAAAGCGTGTTCGCAATCGGCAACGGCCTTCCCGTACTGACCGCGCCGAAACCACAGAATGGCCCGTTGGTTGTACACTTCGGCGAAATCGGGGTGCAACTGAATCACGTCATCCAGTGCCACGAGTTGCTGAGCAGAATCGTTGAGCGAAAGGGCCAACCGCAATTCCCGCCCTTGTTCCACGCTGTCGCCGCGGAACCAAATTTCCCACAGCGAATCGATCGCAAAACGACGGACACGATCATCGGAATCGGTTCGCAGTGCCAACGCCACGGCAGGATTTGCCGACATCGTGCCGACAAAACCGAGTGCAAATGCAGCGGCACGGCGAGCAGGCGGGTCTTCGGACGATCCCAAAATTCGGCACAACGTCCCTTCCGTATAGCGGTTCTCCGCTAACTCGCGGAATTCGCGGATGGCTTGTTCGGCACCGGCTTCCCAAAGATCGAGATCTTCGGCTGCATCGGGTTTGGGGAGATTGTCGAAAGCTTCCAGTAACAGAGACACAGCCGAATTACCTCGTAGTGATGGAACTCATCCGCGTAGTGTAGGCTACAGCGCCACCCGTTGCGAGAAGAAGATGCAGCAGTTCAACAATTGTGTAGAAAATCGTGGAATTTCTGTGCAAGTCAAGTGCCGAAATCGCACTCGACATGGGGAGAACTTGATCCCGTACTGGGAAGTCTCCCCACTTTGGCTATCTTGATTGGGCTGCGTGTCGAAGACGAGATGTCATGAATCCGATTCTGTTCCCGTGCTCACACTGTTCGGAGACGATCACGGTACCACCGGATGTGCAGTGGCGCGCCTTGCCTTGCCCACACTGCAAGCAAGTGACCCTCGTACCGACGGCGGTCGTGGAACAAGGTTCTCCGACATTGGCACTTCGAGTGCCGATCATTCGGCTCTCGGGGGCACCGAGTTCGACTGTCGGTGTTCACCACGATCAAGGCCCGGATTTCACCGAGACGCTCCGGAAAGCCCGTGAGGCGACCGACAGCATTTTCAACGACGAAGATGAGGACTCCGACAGCCTTTTCGGCAGCCAAGTGACCCCGCGGAAACTGGTGATTCCGCCGCACGCACATTCTGTGACGCCCCTTTCCATTCCAGATCCATCCCAAGCGACATTACGCATTCCGGGATTACCTGAGCTCCCGCCCATCAAAATTAGTTCCTCAACTACACCAACCGTGAAGACTGCATTGATGCAGCAGAACCCATTCGACGATTTGACCTTGGCATCTGCACTGAACAACTCGGGCGACTTTCAGCTTGTGGATGCAAAAGAACCAGAACCCAAATCGTGGAAAAACCTATTGATCGTGGCACTCAGCACTTACGCTGTGGTGATCACGGCTGTGGCGGTTTGGGGATGGGTGAGAACGACACCGGTGAAGCCGAGCGTCACCCATCCTTCCGTAAACAAACTTTAGGAATTCGCTCAAATTCATGCAATTGAATATTTGCATGCAAACCCAATTGTACAAACACTTTGCAACATTTTTAAGAACTGTCAGAACAGTCGCTCCTTGAAGAAAATCGCTTCGGCGCATACAACGATATCACTTAGATTATCCAAATTCAACTGCGGCCGTTCGGCCTCGGGCAAGTCGGCCTTCCGGTTTCGCCCGCAGGGGGTAAGTTCATGTCGGCATTGAAGATCCGTCGTATTGATTTTTCGGCATCTAATGCCGCATCCCAGCTCAAAAAGCTCCGCGATCACTTCCGACTCGAATCCGAAGTGGTCTCACCCGCATCCAAGAAACTGACGCAGTCGGTCTTTGGCGAAGCCTTGACCCCCGTTCAGGTTGTGGAACGCATCTGCACCGGCGTCCGCGATCAGGGCGTCGCCGCTTTGCTCAAATACACCGAACAATTCGATAAAGTGAAAATGAAGGCTGATGCCCTGCGAGTTCCGGTGGCAGATCTCGCCGCCGCGCACGCGGCCGCAGACCCGGCCATGCTCGAAGCGATCCGCCGTATTCGTTACAATATCGACTCGTTTCAATCGGGTCTGCTGAACCGCGATGCCGAGTTGCGAATTTCCGGTTCGTACGACATCCACCTTCGCTACCGACCGTTGCGCCGTGTCGGCGTCTACTGCCCCGGTGGGGCTGCTGCTTACCCATCGACCCTGATGATGACGGTCTGTCCAGCCCGTGCGGCCGGTGTCGAAAACATCGCCGTGGCCCTGCCACCCAAAGACACCGGTGCGTACAGCAAAGAGATGCTGGCCACCTGCCACGAACTCGGCGTCACCGAGGTCTACCGCATGGGCGGTGCCCAAGCCATCGCGGCGTTTGCCTACGGGGTCGAAGGGATTCCCGCAGTGGATATGGTCTGCGGGCCGGGCAACCAGTACGTGGCACTCGCCAAGAAGTTCGTTTATGGCCAGTGTGCGGTCGACTGCATTGCCGGGCCGAGCGAAGTCGTGGTGGTTGCCGACGATTCCGCCCACCCGCATTACGTCGCTCTCGACATGATCGCCCAAGCCGAGCACGCACCCGGTGTTTCCGTTTTGATCACTTGGTACGAGCCGTTGATTGAAGAAGTGCAAGCCGCACTCGAAAAGCGACTGCTGAAAGCCGGCCGGGCCGATCAAGTGCGGGAAAGCCTCGAGCGCTACGGAGCCATCATTTTGGTGGCGAACAAACACGAAGCGTCCGATTTGGTCAACGAACTCGCCCCCGAGCATTTGCACATTCAAACCCGCGATGTCGACGCCTTTTCGGAAGAGATCGTCAACGCCGGAGCCATCTTCCTCGGGCCATTCACCCCCGTGGCACTCGGTGACTACGCCGCCGGCCCCTCGCACGTACTCCCCACCGGTGGCACGGCCCGCTTCGCCAGTGGCTTGAATGCCAACGACTTCCGCCGTCGGACGAGCGTGATGCGATTCACTCGAGCCGGGATGCGCGATATGTCGGACGATGTGGTCACCATTGCGAACATCGAGGGCTTGGTCGGCCACGCTGCGAGCATCGAGATGCGAGCGAACGACAACGGCCCTGCCGCTCGCCCCAAACCGAAGCCCGAAAAAGCCGGAGCCGCGACCCCGGCACCTTTGAAGAAGTAACAGGATCGGGGCACGCTTCTCAGTGACCGAGTCGCTTCCGCCAGGGCCTTATGCGTTTGGCGGAATGCGTAATTGATAAAACGATGATCTCGGAATCAGTGACTTCGTAACCGACAATTCGGTATTTCACGGCGAAACCGATCTGCGGTGCCTTCGCAGGCTATCACGAATTTGGTTGAAGCCTTGTTCACCGTCGATCAGCTCCGCGCTACCATCACCGACTGCCGCGATCCGGCGATCCAACTCCGCGAGGAAGTCCGGATCGGCCATCGGATCGCCAATCGCAACTTCTTCCTCCAAACCGACCTCGAACAGTTCACGTTCTTCCGGCGTCAGTGCCCGGACGCGTTCCAGCAACTCGGCCACGGCTGCGCTCATCGTTCTGCTCCTGGGTCAGTTGCATTATTTTATCGCCGGTGCCGTCACTTCGCTATGCCCTGGTTCCAATAAATGCGGCAGTTCCCCGTGGCGCGGCCGACCGCAATGATGTCGGGCTTGCCGTTGCCGTCTAAATCGGCGACCACCAAGTCTTCGACCGCCACGCCGCCATCTTCGAGGATGTAGCGCTCCCATTTTGCGCCTCTGCCGTCGGTGTTGCGATAGATGCGGACGCCGCGCTTCTCGGTGAATTTGTCTCCGAGTTTCGGATCGGGATTATCGCGGACGCCGACGACGATTTCCTCGCACCCATCCCCGTCGAAGTCGGCATGGCCAAGGGCATGGCCCCAGCGCATCTGGTCGTCGATGACATACCGATCCCAGAGCTTAGTCCCGCCGACCTCCATGCTGTACACCACGAACTGGTGGCCGTGCCATGGCTCGATCGTCGGGAAGCAGTAAGGCAATTTGTTACGCTCCAAAGCTTGTCCCAAGCTCGCCATCTTCACTTCGCTCGCCCCGCGGCTGCCCATGGGGTTCCGCTGGTCGCCTGCCCCCTTACGCACCGCTTTAATGTTCCCCGCACCACCGATGATGGTCAGGCCTTCGTAGCTCGCGGCCAGAAGCGACGGGGCACCATCTATCGGGAACGAGCAGAAATTATGCACCACATGGAGTTCTTCGCTCAGCACAATTGGTTTCCAGTTCTCAGGCTTCTCCGGATCTTTTGCGGGCACCTTGTAAGACAAGAGCCGCACCGGCCGGCCATCCATCCAATTTTTCTCCTTTGTGGCGTCGCGGCCCATCAGCGGGGCCATCACGATTTCCGGTTTGCCATCACCGTCGGTGTCGAAACAGCGCACGCGGTGCACCATGGGCTCGTCGCAGGGGATGGAGTGTATCGTCCATTCGTCGTCGAGGGTTTTGCCGCGTTTCAACCACTGGAGCGTACCGGCATTCTTGGTGTCGAACGGCTTCCACCCCGCCCCGACCACGAGTTCGGGCAACTTGTCGCCGTCGATGTCGAGGGCCGCGATGCAGACGTTGTCGGGCTTGGTTTTGCCGTCAAGAATCACCCGCCTTTTCCAGGATGGGTTCTGATACCAAACGATCTTGTGCTGATCGACCACGACGATGTCGAGTTTGCCATCGCCATCGATGTCGGTGGTGATCACGGCATAGCCGATCTTCAGTCCAGAGTCGATCTCCTGCACTTTGAAACTCGGGAAGCCCGCCGGCGGTTTCGGCGCATCCGTCAGATCCGCACCGGTGGCAAGAGCAGTGCAGGCCACCAATGTCGGAAGAGCAAGAAGAACGCGATACATGGTTCACCGGGGGAAGAGTGAGTGGAAATGCAACTGTACCAATTTTACGGCATCGGAGATGCGGCAATCGAATGAGTTGGCCAGGCAACTGCGCAAACCCTTGCGCCGCACGCGACCCTTGCTAGAATTCATTTACCTACAGAGGATCACCTATGAATCGCATCCTGTTACCTATTGCACTCTTGGCACTCGGCTTGACAGCGTCTACGGCACCAGCGGCACCACCCATACCACTCGCGGAGCCGGGTTGGGTGGGAGTCATCATCGCCCGTGGCGAGCTCCGCGATCAAATTGAATCGACCCCGATCCTGGAACGACCTTACCGCCCACTGCACGTTTATGGGAACACCGTGCGTCGCAATCATTACCGCGGGGCGCCAATTCCGAAGTTGAAAGATGTCGTGCAAGGTGCTGGGTCGATTGTTACCAACCGTTAATTCGTTACTCATCACCCCGAATCACGGCATCCATCCTTCCACGCAGTTCTGGTGTCAACCGCTCCTTAACATCCGGCCGTTGACACCAGCGCACCAGCGATTCCAGAAGCTCCACCGTCGACTCGAGTACCGGCCAATCGGGGGCCACCACGGGTACTTTTGCCACCTCGGGTTTCCCTTCGCCGATCAATTCACGCACGGTCGCCAAGAACCCGCCCGCTGGAACCGACGCGAACGCGATCTCGTCTTCCTCGCCATCAAATACCCCCGCGAACAGATTCTGTTTCTGCTCCAGCGTCCGCAGAACCCGTTCTTCGATGGTGCCACGCGTCACCAAGTTCACCACCCGCACCGGCTTCTTCTGCCCCATCCGGTGCACCCGCGCAATCCGCTGCTCCAGCACCGCCGGGTTCCACGGCAACTCCAAATTGATCACCGTATCGGCGACCTGCAAATTCAACCCGACGCCCCCCGCATCGGTGCTCAGGAACACCGGGCAATCGGCCTGCGTGCGAAAAGTAGCCAGCGCCGCCTTGCGCTCTCGCCCACTCAAGCCACCGTGCAGAACCGCGTACCCCATCCCCAAGTCGTCGAGCTTCTCGGCCGCTTTCAAAATCATCGTCTCCCACTGACTGAACACCACGAGCTTGTGGCCGGTTTCCGCTTTCAGTTCGCTCACGATCTCGGCGAACTCGTCGAGCTTCGGCGAATGGTTCGTCTTCTTATCGAGCAGGAACGTGCTATCGCAAACGAGCCGCATGTTCGACAAACAGGCCAAGATCCGTCTGCGGTCGATGTCGCTCAGAAAACTTTTTTGCAGCAGCCGGGCCAACGTCGTGCGCTGCTCTTCGTAAGGCCCGCGTTGGGCTTCGCTGAGTTCCACAAACACCGTGCTATCCGTCCGTGCCGGTAACTGCGTCAATACCTCGGCGCGAGTCCGCCGTAGAAAAATCGGTTCGAGCCGTTGGCGGATGGTGTCGAGATTTCGGTAGCCCACAAGGTTGCCGCGCTCGTCGAGTACCCGGTGATCTTGCAGAAATTGAAACGCCGGGCCGAAGCGGCGCTCGTCGATGAACTGGACGATGCTGTACAACTCTTCCAGCTTGTTTTCCAGCGGCGTGCCCGTCAGCACCATGGCGTAGCGGCTCGCCAGTTTCTTGACGGCTTTCGACGTTTTCGACTCCCAATTCTTGATCCGCTGCGCCTCGTCGAGTACGACCACATCGGGCTTCCAGGCGTTGATGGCCGCCAGATCGCGGACTACCTGTTCGTAGTTCACAAGCCGGTAAAACGTCGGCTCCGCGTAGAGATCGGTGCGATCCGTCGGACTCCCCTCGATCACCTGCACCGCCCGCCCCGTGAACTTTTGAATCTCCGTTTCCCACTGGTATTTCACCGAACTCGGCGCCACCACGAGCACCCGGCCAATTCCCCGTTCCCGCGCCAACAGTTCCACGGCCGCCAGCGCCATGATCGTCTTCCCCAAGCCCATATCGTCGCCGAGAATCGACCGTCCCCGGCAGGCTAAAAATAGGGCGCCACGCATCTGAAAGTCGTACACCGGCACCTTTAGCAGGTTCCAGTCGAGCGTTCCCGCCCCGAGTTGTTCGAGCCAATCCTCCTCGCGGCGACGCATCTCGACCCGTTCGACTTCCCGGTCGACGAAGTCCAAAGCGTCCGACATCACGGTCACTTCTTCGGGCACGATTTCCACTGCCGCGATCAAATCTTCAAAGCGCCCACGGCCCGACCAGAACCCGCGCTCGTCGAAGAATTTCTTAGCCAGCACGGTGAGTTTATCGGAGTGTCGCGGTGGCAAATGGATGCCGAGTTGCAAGCTCTCACCGTAGTGCAAGTACAGCTCGGGCCGGACGATCACCGCCTTCTTTTTTTGAAGGTTGGCGGGCAGTTCGTCCTTCAGTTCGTCGAGCACCGCGAGGATATGTTTGCAGGTGCCCAGGGTGTTGGCTTTGAAGTCCGGGCAGGTGCAAGCGTTGTCGCCGACGTCGAACCCGCGCACGCTGACGGTGTACTCCCCGCCGCTGTCCGGGTTGGTGACGCGGTATTCGGAGAAGACCTTTTTCTTGCTCAGGTTTTCGATGCGGTAGCGACCCGCCTTCGCCCGCTGCCGCCGCAGTTCAATTTGTTCTTCACGCAACATGCGGGCATTGTAGTGGAGACCTTCGACTGGAATGGCCCGTTTTCAAGGTAATCGTTCGTCGGTATCTGGCAGAGTGACGACCGTGGATCTGTGGAACGACTGTCCGTAGACCCTCCGGCCAGCATGAGTGAACTGCCGGTGTGAAGTACAGCACCAACCGCTCACGCAGTTGGCTCGCCTTGGTGAAGAATTTGAGTCATCGTTGGGTAAAACGGATCCTGGCGAGTCGTTCCGTTCGCAGAGCGAAGGGAGTACAATCAACTGCCCTGCCCTTCGGAGAAACCATCGTGCTGCGTTCCATAACTTCGCTGATATTCCTTGCGATACTGGCACCGTTCAGTTGGACGGGCGAGTTCAACAAGGTGCTGTCCATTGGGGATGCGGCACCGGGATGGAACGAACTCGAAGGCACCGACGGCAAGAAACACTCCCTGGCCGACCTGAAAGAGAGTGAGTTTGTGGTGGTCGTCTTCACCTGCAACAGTTGCGCGATTTCCGTCGGCTACGAAGATCGGGTTATCGCCTTTGCCGAGAAGCATGCCGGGGCCAAAAGTGGAGTGACGCTGATCGCGATCAACGTGAATACGATTCCGGCCGATATTCTCCCAGAGATGAAGAAACGAGCTGAAAAAAAGAAGTTTCCTTTCGATTACTTGTACGATCCGAGCCAAGAAATTGCCAAGAAGTTCGGCGCGACCACGACGCCGGAATTCTTCGTACTCGACAAAGCGCGAACTGTGATTTACATGGGTGCTCTCGACGACAAGCTCGATCCGGGCGAAACGACAGTGAATCACCTCGTGGAAGCGTTGGCCGTGGCACGCGGTGCTAAAAAGGATGTTCCGACTGAGACGCTGCCGCGTGGTTGCAAAATTCGCTTTTTGAAGAAAAAGGACCATTGAGTCCGGAAGATGGTAAGAGTTTCCAGTTGGAGGTGTAGAAAGATGAGGGATTGATGAGGAGTTCGATTGTGTCGGTCGATTCTAAGCGGTTTTTCACTCAGAACCGGCAGCTAAAAACAAAACCGTTCTAAATTCTCGGCGATCTTCGACACTGATTGTAAGATGGCTTTGTACGCGGGGTGCCGCCCCACCCGCTGTGCTTTTCCGATCTGCATGGAGGACGGTGATGAACAACGTACTAGGACTTTTGGTGCCAATCGGCGGTGGCGATGC
>JAYSYJ010000274.1:0-3293 GCA_043727675.1 Fimbriiglobus sp. | reverse complement strand
CGGGCCGCTGTACAGCAAAATGAGCAGCAAGCCCACGAGCAGGGGGACTGCTCCGAAGAGGATCCAGAAATGGTGCTTCTTGAGCAGTTCCGTTTTCATGGTGTCGATCCGTACGCTAGCGGTGTCTGTTAGGAAGTTTCAGTCGGTGTTATTTTGCGGGAGTCGTCGTCGCGGTTTCGGTCGGATTCGGCTCACGCCAAATCATATAAACGATGAATTCGGTCGGGTGTTTCGACTTGCCTGTACCCGCTGCCACCGGCGTGGTTGTGTTGGGAAGTTGTGGGAAACCAGCATTTGAACCAGCACCCGGTGGAATGCTCATCCCGGCGCCGCCGGGTGTCGCTTCGGAGCCCCCGGAGTACAGGTTTGCGCTGTTCGAAGTCGATTTGTCCATCAACCCGGTCCACTTGGCACCCGTCGCTCCGCCTCCACCGGGGAATAGACCAGGCGGTGGCGGCGACATACTACCACCATCCGCAGCCGCGGCCGCCGCGACTTTCGGGGCCAGAAGGAGATCGAGTTGGGATGTGGGAATATAGAGGAAGTTGCCACCGCCGGTGGCGGCTGTTCCCGTGCTCTTGGCACCGAGTTTGTTATTGTTATAAGAGACGGCCAAGAACGCATGGCTGATGCGGCCTTTGACCGGATCGGCGAGTGATTCGGCTTGCAGCGACGTGGCGACTTTCTTCTCCGTCTCATCGGTTACTTTGGCGAAGTGATCGGAGCGCTTGAGATTCCCGATCAAACACTTCCGCAAGAAGTTCGTCGCGTCGTTGTTGTAGGTGTAGCCGCGGATCTCGATGATCCAAGCGGAGCCTTCCGGCGCTTTCGGCGCTTCCTTGAACTTGGACGTCGGATCGTCGACGGGGACTTTTTCAGCATTCGCTGGGAAGTCCAACATGATCGGCAAACCCGAAGTCCTCTCCGCATACGCTTGGGCGTTGATGAGGAATGTCTGAACGTTATCGCTATAGCGGCAATCGACGGCTTCGATGTTGACCGTTGGCAGGTCTTCCGCTTTGTCATCGTCGAAGAGTTTGCTGAGGGGTACACCCGACGCAATCCGTTCGAAATGCTTGGCGATGGCCGTCTGCTGTTCGGCTTTCTTCCAGTACGGCTGTTGCTCCGGAAGCTCGAGGTTGCCCATCGATTTCACCGTTCCGGACTTGTCGATCACGCCCGGCACCGGCAACGAGGCCGAGATCAATTCCATCAAGCGGGCCCAGTTCAACCGTTCATCGTTCCCCGAAACGATGGCCTTCACTTCCGCAATCGCTGCCGCTTTGTCCGTCTCTTTCTTGTTCCGATCAGTTTCTTGATCCTTGGCGGCTTTCACGACCGTGTCCGCTTTGGACATGGATTTGGCAATCTTTCCATCCGAAACCGCTTGGTACTGTACTCCATACCCAAGAGCCACAGCACCAGTCCCAAGTAGCAATGCGGCGGCCGCCGCCGCCGCCCAGGGCTTCTTGGCACGGATCAATCGGTCGGTGCGGATTTCTCCCGGGAGCAAATTCGTCTGCAACCGGGCTAACCCGGTGGCTTGCAGTGCGAGACCGTAGGCGACGGGGAATGTCAGAATGTTGTCGGTGAAGTTCGGATCGTGCAGCACCTGTTCGCCCGTGAGCCGTTCCATCTTGGAGGGCTTGCGAACTTCGAGGGCCAACTTCTCGGACAAATACTTTTGCAAACCGGGGAGCTTAAATGCGCTGCCGAGACCAATGAGGTAAGCCACGTGGGCATCGCGGTGCGTATTGGTGAAGTACCCGAGTGAGCGTTGCACTTCGCCGACGAAGTCGCTGAGAACGGGTCGGAGCGCTTTGAGAATTTGAGCCAACTCCGGGGACTTCGCCGCATTCCGCTTGAGGTGCTCCGCTTTGGCGAACGTCAGTTTCAATTCCTTGGTGAGGGCGCGCGTGAAGTTGTTCCCGCCCAGCGGCACCGGCCGCTGCCAGATGATCTTCCCGCCATCGGTGATGATCAGGTTCGAGTTTTCAGTACCGATGTCCAGAATCACGGCGCAACGCTTCTTGCCGCGGGGCGTGTCGTCGTTGGTTTCGGCGGCGGCGGCCGGATCGATTCCGTCCACTCCACCCCGTTTAAGAATTTCGTAGGTCGCGTAGTTGCAGAGCGCTAGCGGAGCCATTTGGACAATGTGAACTTCGGCTTTCACCGCTTGGTAGTGCCCTAAATACCGGTTGATGATGTCGCGTTTCATGGCGAACAAGCCGATTTCGGTTTCCATCGAGAAACCGCCGACATTCTCGCCGCCGCCGACTTTCTGATAGTCCCAAACAACTTCTTCGAGTGGGAACGGAATCTGTTGCTTCGCTTCGAACTTGACGATGTCCGGGATCTTCTTTTCTTCGACCGGCGGGAGCTTCACGAATCGGGCCAGGCCGCTCTGCCCGGCGACGCTGATCGCAACCACGTCCCCTTTCAAAGGATTTCTCGACAAAAACTTCTCGAGGGCTTCGCGGGTCAGGGCATCCGGATCGGCATCCGGCTGTGACAAAATTTTCGGGTGCTCGATGTAATCGAAGGCCGTGGTGCTAGGTTTGCCGTCCACCAATTCCAGTCGGAGTGCTTTGAGGGCACACTGACCGATATCGATTCCCCAATAGCCAGTGACTTTTGCCATGGTGTCTGCTCGTTGAGTTCGCGGCCTATTGGCGAGGTGATTCGTCCCGTTAACTTATCACGCACCACAAAGGGGTGTCAATGATGAGAACGGGTTACAGCAAGAAATGTTGGTAACAATCCGCACAACTAAAAAGATCCGGCAAATGAGAGTACTTCGAAAGGAATATCCAGGTGCGGTCGTCATTCACCGTTTGGTGAGTTGTTCCTGGGTCGCCAACCGGAACGAGTCGAACTCTCGGGATGCCGAAGCCGAGTTCAAACCGAGTGTTCCAGCTCGAATCTGGGCGACCTCGTCGCTGAGCATCTCGACCTTGCGGAACTGCAAGTACCAGAGCGTTCCCGCCCGGATTCCATCGACATCGTACACAAAAAGGGGTTTCGACGTGGCATCCAGCAATTGTTCCGCAAACGACCTGCTGGCCGCCCCAAGATTGGCAGGTGTCACCGATAACGAAACGAACTTAAGACCGCGTTTTTCAACGGTTTCCTTTGCGGCAGAAAGATCAGCGTCGACCGCATGCAAATACAGCACTGTCTTGAAACCGCTCGATTTGAGAGCATCCAAACCCTCAAGGGTCGGTTTCTTGCCACTGGCCACGTTATCTTGGCCCGGAACCATCGCGAACGATTCCACTCCGAGCGGCACTAAT
>JAYSYJ010000273.1:0-3312 GCA_043727675.1 Fimbriiglobus sp. | reverse complement strand
GAACACATGGTCGGCAACGACGACTTGCCGGACGATCTCTTGGTATTTCAACAATTGTTGAAGATCGAGGATTGGCACCGGCTCGACTTTCGACGCGCCGGTCGTCGTTTTCACGATCTGAATTTCTTCGCTGCGTGTCGGGTATTCCACGCGGGTGCTGAATAGGAAGTGGTCGCGCTGCGCTTCCGTCAGCGGGTGTGCCCCCGGCAAATCCGGGGGCGTGTGGGTCGTCAGTACGATGAACGGACTCGGGAGTTTGTACACTTTGGTGTTGAGGGTCACTTGCCCATCTTGCATCGCGTCGAGCAACGCGGTCTGAGTCTTGGGCACCGTGCGATCCAGTTCGTCGGCCAAGATCACGTTGGCAAACAGTGGGCCCGGTTGAAAGACGAATCGTTTCTTTCCCGATTCTGGATCCTCTTGAATCCCGTCCATGCCGGTGATGTCGCACGGCAGCAGATCCGAAGTGAAGGAAATATGTTTGAAGGAGAGAGTCAGTATTTTGGAGAGCGTGCTGCCGAGGAGAGTTTTCCCCAGCCCCGGCACCCCGACCATCAAGCAATGCCCGCGACTGAACAGGGCCATGAGGAGTTGTTCCACGACGGGCTTCTGGCCGACGATCACCCGGCTGACTTGTTCCGTAAGGCGTTCGTACACGGCAGCCAGTTCCCGGATGGTCTGCGCTTCGGTACTCGGTGATGATGGAGACGCCATTCAGCTATCCTACGGGAATGCCCACCAGCCTTTGGTAGAACTCCTCGAAGCGCAGTTGCATCGCCTTGCGGCCGTACTCTTTTGCAGCACGCTCACGGGCGGCGTCCCCGAGCTGGCGCGCTAGTGCAGGGTTCAAAAGCAATTTCTGGCACGCGGCTGAAATGTCTCCGGGTTGGCTCGATGGTGCGAGGATTCCGCAGGCCCCGGAATGAATTAGTTTCGAACTGGCACCGACGTCGGTGGCGACAATCGGCCGACCCGCCGCCATGAATTCGAGAAGTGCGTTCGACATCCCTTCAGAGTGCGAGGGCAGCACCGCCAGATCCAAACTCCCCAAGAATTTTGGGACGTCGTCGACTGGACCGAGGAACCGGAAGCGGTCGCCCAGGCCCAACTCGGCGTGCAATTTTTCAAGTTCAGGACGCTGTTCCCCTTCACCCGCAACCTCGAATTGCAAGTTGGGGAATAGCGGAAATAACGCGGCGGCGACGTACAACAGTCCGTCGATATTTTTCACCGGCCGCAGGTTGGCCACGCATCCCACTCGAATGCTCGGTTCGGAAAATGGGCGATGGCCGTGGTTCGGGAACCGTTCAAGATCGACGCCGTTTTCTATCACGGTGATGCGTTTGGGTGACAGACCATCCTGTTGGATCAGAGCATCGCGGCCGGCTTCGGAATTCGTCAACGTGGCATCGACGAAAGGCCGGATGAGTCGGTTCAATATTCGGTGTTTGCGGGTCAACCAGTAACTGAGGTTGTTGCGAACGCGGACAATTTTGGGCACGGCAGCCAGCTTGGCCACGGGGACGCCAAAGTATGCCGAATCGAGAAAGTAAAACTGTGCGATGTCCGGTTTGGTCTCGTTCCAGTGCCGTCGCAACTGCTGACCAGCGCGGAAGGTGTTACGGGCGAACAGTTTCTTCACACCCAGGCGAAAGATTTGGCAATCGGGTGGTTCCAGCGTCCGAGACTCGTCCGATTCCCCGTCGAGTAAAACGAGTGACGGCTCGATTCGTGTACGATCCAACGAGCGGATTAGGGCGAGCAATTGCGTCTCGGTACCGGCACGACTGAGGTTGTCGATCATCAACGAGACGCGAATCGGGCGGCGATTCAAGCGGATCTCCACTTCGCCGTGGTGATCTTCTCGAATAACGCTTCATACTGCTTCGCTTGGGCTTCGAATGTAAAATGCGTCCGCATCCGCCGTTGGCCAGCGTCGCCCATTGTCCTGCGGAGTTCTTCGGATTGCAGTAATCGGTTCAATGCTTCGGCCAGTTTTTGCGGTTGGCCACTCGGCACGAGCAAGCCCGTTTCTTCGTGCTGAACCACTTCCGGGGTTCCGCCGACCGCTGTGGCCACAATGGGTACCCCGGCCGCACTCGCTTCGAGTGCCACGTTTGGCAAGCCTTCGGTCAAGCTCGGGAGCACGACAACGTCCGCCAGTGGAAGATAACGGTCGAGTTCGGCGGTCAAACCGGGCATCAGAAATTTGTCACGGAGCCCGAGTTCCGCAACACGGGCTTCCAGTTTGGCCCGTTCGCCACCCTCACCAAATAAAATGAACAGGGCATTCGGTGACTGCTGCAACACGGCGGGCGCCGCTTCCAACAGTACGTCGAAGCCTTTTTCTGGGCTCAGCCGACCCGCCGCGAGGACGACCAGTGACAATGGGTTGTCGGCAGGGAAGAATTTCGAAAAGGTCTGCTTCCCCGATACCGGCACCGTTGGAAATGCATTCAACCGCGCGGCATTGCGGATCACGCTCAAGCGCGAACTCGGCACGCCGGCTTTGCGCACTCGTTCCCCCTGCCCTGCCGACACGGCCACCACATGATCGACGAACCGCAGATTGACCCGATCCATCGTTTCATAAGCGCGGACTTTGAGGTTCTCCCATGTCCAACCGCGCGAGACGCTCACGATGGGGATGCCGACCCGCCGCGCCGCGATGCGACCGAGAATGTTCGGCTTGAATGTGTGCGTGACGAGAACATCGGCTGTCCAGTTCCGCAAGAGTTCCGACAGTTCGCGCAAGCTCTCACGCACGTTCGGAGTATCGCAAGCCAGTTCGACGGCTGAATGGCCACGCTGGCGGGCTTCGGTCAAGAACTCGCCGCAGCGTCCACCTTCGGAATACGAAACGAACGTGCTGGTATGGTTCGATAACTGATCGGCCAATCCGAGCATCTGCCGTTCGGGCCCACCGAAAAAAGTACTCGCCGTGAGATGGACAATCTGCATGAACCGAGACTTCCTTGTCTGCGGGGTGTGATAGCGAGTGTGATTCTATTTTACGAAATCGCACGCGGACTTGTCGAGGCCGAACGGACTGGGCACAGCTTATCGGCAAGCTGTTCGAGGATCAGTGCCAGTTGCACGCGACGGTCGATCAAGCGATCCGCTTCGACACACGCTTCGAGCATCGCCATCAATTCATCGGCACCGGCGTTCTGCGCCAGCAGACCCAGTGAGGCTCGCTCTTCGGTATCGAGGTCGTCTGCGGTCGAGCCGAAGGCCAAGCGGAGGGCCGCTTGCAACTGCGACACCAGCACGCGGATCACGGCGGACGTGCGACCACGCTGCGCGGCCCCA
>JAYSYJ010000272.1:0-3314 GCA_043727675.1 Fimbriiglobus sp. | reverse complement strand
AGCTCTGCAATTTGTTCGATGTGCCGTTCGTGGCACGTGGGGCCGGCACCAGCTTGGCCGGGGGGTGCGTGCCCGTCGGCGGCGGTGTGATGATCGGTCTGTCGCGGATGAAGAAGATCCTCGAAGTGAACGTGCGCGACCGGTATGCCGTCGTGGAAGCGGGAGTGGTGAACGTCTGGCTGACGAACCAATTGAAGCCACTCGGATACCATTACGCCCCGGATCCGAGTAGCCAGGGGGCTTGTACCATTGGCGGCAATGTCGCCACCAACAGCGGTGGCCCGCACACCCTGAAATACGGCGTGACGGTGAACCATATTCTCGGCATCGAGATGGTGCTACCTAACGGCGAACTCGTGACCCTGGGTGGGCCGACGGAAGATGCCCCTGGCTATGACCTCGTCGGTACCATCGTTGGCAGTGAGGGTACTTTCGGCATTGTCACGAAGGTTTGGGTGCGGATCACGCGGAACCCCGAAGCGTACCGAACGCTGCTCGGCGTGTTCGACAGCATCGACGATTGCACGAACTGTATCAGCGACATCATCGGTGCGGGAATCGTGCCGGCCGCCCTGGAAATGCTGGACAAAACTATCCTCGGAGCGATCGAAGCCGCGTTCCAATTCGGCTTCCCACTCGATGCCGACGCCGTGCTGATTATGGAAGTGGACGGGCATGCGGCGGGGATTCAAGACGAAGCCGACGCCATCGAAGCCATTGCCAAACGCAACAACGCCCGCGAGGTGCGCAAAGCGAACACCGACCCGGAACGAATGGCATTGTGGAAGGCCCGCAAGCAAGCGTTCGGTACGATTGGCCGGCTCGGATACCCGAGTTATTGCACCCAAGACGGTGTCGTGCCGCGAACCAAATTACCGGACATCATGCGTTGCATTCGGGCCACGAGTGCCAAGCACGGCGTCGCCATTTGCAACGTCTTCCACGCAGGAGATGGCAACATTCACCCGGTGCTGATGTTCGACGAACGAGACCCGAAACAGGTCCAAGCGGTCTTGGCAGCGAGCACAGATATTTTGGAAGAGTGCATCCGCTTGGGCGGCAGCGTGACCGGTGAACACGGCATTGGCGTGGAGAAACTCGACTTCATGGCCAAGCTGTTCACACCGGACGATTTGAACTATATGGTGCGGTTGCGAACAGCGTTCAACCCGAAAAACAACTGTAGCCCCAACAAGATGCTTCCAACCGCTGGCGGCTGTGCCGAACCGCAACCGAGCAGCATTCAACCGTTGAAAGCGGGTCGTCGTGCGGCGGTGTGATTTATTCTTCCGCACTCGCTCGCATCAACCGATCGCGTACGGTTCGCCATTCTTCGGTGTCCGGGGGCAACGTCGCGATAATGCGGTCGAATGCTCCCGCGTCGAGGGTGTGCAGATCGGCATAAAGCCTGGTCGCAGCATCACTTGGTGAACTTGTGCATTCATACCGGGCGACCTTCAGCCCAGCAGTTTCGTAAAGTTGTACTAGAAAGTTGGCATCGGACGGATTGTTCGCACATTCCAGAGCAGTCCGTGGGGCGTAGTGCCGGGTCAACAGACCCGGGGAAAGTGCCGGTGCCTCGGCCGAAGTTGGGATCGGGCCGTATTCGATTCTGCCCACAACCTCTTCCAATGCGTGGACACCGATGAGGCCGGGACGCAGTAATCGGACACCAGTCGGTGTGATTTCAACCACGGTCGATTCCAATCCACCGAGGCAAGGGCCACCATCCAGCAACACATCGTACTGACCTGCCAGGCTTTTGCGGACGTGCTCGGCGGTTGTCGGCGACAGTTCACCAGAGCGATTGGCACTCGGTGCCGCAATGGGCACCCCGCAGGCCTGTAACAACGCAAAAGCGACTGGATGATTCGGGCAGCGCAGTGCCACCGTCGGGCCACCCCCGGTGACGATGTCGGGTATCAGTGCCGATTTCCGCACCACAATGGTCAGTGGGCCGGGCCAGAACATCTTAGCTAATTTCTCGGCCAGCCCCGGCCACGATTCCACGAGTGGCGGTACCTGGCTCGCGTCCGAGACATGAACGATCAGGGGATTTGTACTCGGTCGGCCTTTGGCCGCGAAGATCCGAGCGACGGCAACAGGGTTCAGGGCGTTGGCCCCGAGTCCGTAAACGGTCTCGGTGGGAAAGGCCACCAGGCCGCCGGCGCGGATCGTAACGACAGCCCGATTCAGTTCGGCAAATCCTATCGGCATTTCGGTTCTCGCCCGTGCGCAGCCAATGTTCACTCACCCGCCATGTGGTACAACATACCGGAGTCGACGGATGACAACACCTACTGTACCGCTACTGCTCATCAGCACGAACCGAAAGAAGCAGGCCATGGCCGACCGGAGTCGTACCGTTCCCACTCCGACGCCCGATCAACGCCGGGTGGCGGCGGAAAACTTCGAGCGTGCCCGTCAAGTGCTTCAAACCGGCAATTACGATTACGGGATTCAACTGTTGCTACTCTGTTGCAAACTCGACCCGTCCAGTTTCCCGTTCCGCCAATCGCTGAGGAAGGCCCAAAAAGCCAAATACGCCAACAACCTGCGTGGCAGTCGATTCGCCTTCTTTTCGACACCCCGCTACAAAGCCAAGGTGAAGACCAGTAAAGCCCAGGGCGATTACGTCAAAGTCCTCGAACACGCAGAATCGGTCTTCACGCGGAACCCGTGGGATCTCGGCACGCAAATGGATATGTCCGAAGCATTCGAGGCGCTCGGCTTACTCGATCTCGCCGTGTACACGCTCGATCAAGCCCGGCAAAAATACCCCGACGATGCGACGCTGAACCGAGCATTGGCCCGACTGTTCGAGAAGCGCGGCGACTTCACCAAAGCCATCGGCCTCTGGCAATTGGTGCAGAAAGCCAACCCGAAGGATGTCGAAGCGGCCCACAAAGCCAAGGACTTGGCCGCTTCGGAGACGATTGCCCGAGGGGGCTACGCCGAGTCGATCTCGGGGACGAAAGATTCGCCAGTCCTCGGCCGGATGGAAGAAGCGGCCATCGAGAAGCAAGATAAAGTCAGCAAAGAAGCGTCGGCCATTCACAAGCGGATCGAAGCCGATCCGACCGGCCCCGAACTCTATGTTCAACTCGCGGCCGTGTACAGGCGACAAGGCCATTTGGATCGGGCGCGGGCGGCACTGATTCAAGGTCAAGGACCAACCGGGAACCACTTTAAGCTGCAATTGGAGCTTTACGAACTGGATCTGGTTCCCCTGCGGATCAACCTCGACAAAATCGAGGAGAAGTTGCGTGGACTTCAGGCGCGGCCGACGGACGACGACAGCTCCGATGACGAGC